>JAKEGQ010000022.1 GCA_022615475.1 Candidatus Methylomirabilota bacterium
CTGCGTCAGGCTTTCGCCCATTGCGCAATATTCCCCACTGCTGCCTCCCGTAGGAGTCTGGGCCGTGTCTCAGTCCCAGTGTGGCCGGTCACCCTCTCAGGCCGGCTACCGATCGTCGCCTTGGTGAGCCATTACCCCACCAACTAGCTAATCGGACGCAGGTTCCTCCTCCAGCGAGAGCTCCTTGCGGGCGCCCCCTTTGCTCCCCTTAGGATGCCCCATGAGGACATCATCCGGTATTAGCCTCCCTTTCGGGAAGTTATCCCAGACTGGAAGGTAGATTACCCACGCGTTACTCACCCGTTCGCCGCTTTACTCAGGGTGTTGCCACCCCTTTCTCGCTCGACTTGCATGTGTTAGGCACGCCGCCAGCGTTCGCTCTGAGCCAGGATCAAACTCTCCAGAAAGAACGGCTTGCCCTTACGGGCAGACCAAACTGATCCGCTATTCACGGACCGAAATCACCCGCCCGTAAGCCCGTAAC
Organism: Candidatus Methylomirabilota bacterium; assembly: GCA_022615475.1. Lineage (GTDB taxonomy): Bacteria > Methylomirabilota > Methylomirabilia > Methylomirabilales > CSP1-5 > CSP1-5. The sequence continues at coordinate 485 of JAKEGQ010000022.1, forward strand.
GCGATATTCTATTGTCAAAGAGCGAATAAAAAGGCAGGAGGCCAGGAGATAACTTCCCCCCGGCCCAATCTGCAAGTGGCTAACTACAGTATACTAAAGAGATTGACCCGTGTCAAGGGGGGTCTCTGACAAATCGTTCCTGCCAGGATCTAGTACTATAATCTCAAGGCCCTGAGACTGTCAAGTTCTTTTTTCTCTGCTGGTTCCCTCTCCCCCCTAGCGGAACCGGACCTTCTTGAATCGGCGCTTCCCAACCCGAATCAGGGGCTCCCGATCGGGCGCAAGTTGGTAGTCCACATCGGTCACCCGCTTCCCGTCCACCTCCACCGCCCCCTGGCGGATCAGGCGCCGGGCCTCCGAGTTGGAGGAGGTCAGGCCAGATGCCGTCAGGACGATTGGAAGCGAGGGGATTATCGATCCGCCGCTAGTCCCTCTGAGCAGTTCTATCTGTAGCTCTGCAACCTCCACGTCCTCTGGATCACGCCTGTCCCGAAAGACTCGATCGAACGCCGCGGCAGCCCCCTCGGCCGCGTCGGCGCCGTGATACAGCGTCACCAGGACCTTTGCGAGGTTGGCCTTCGCGTCCCGAGGATGGAGAGATCCCTGACTGACACCCTGCCGGATCTTGTCTATCTCCTCGGCGGCGAGCGGGGTGACCAGCTCGTAGTACCGCATGAGCAGGCTGTCCGGAATCGACATCACCTTGCCGTATATCTCCCCGGCCGGTTCTTCGATGCCGATAGCGTTCCCCAGGCTCTTCGACATCTTCTGAACACCGTCCAGCCCCTCGAGGATCGGCACCGTCATGATCACCTGCGGCTCCTGGCCGAAATCCCTCTGGAGCTCACGCCCCACGAGCAGATTGAATTTCTGGTCGGTCCCCCCCAGCTCCACGTCCGCGCGGAGAACCACCGAATCGTACCCTTGGATGAGGGGGTACAGAAACTCGTGGATGCTGATCGGCAGCCCCTCCCGATACCGTTTCTGGAAGTCGTCCCGTTCGAGCATCCGCGCCACCGTGTACCGCGACGCCAAGCCGATCAGATCCTGTCCCGTGAGGGGCCGCAGCCACTTGCTGTTGAACTCGACCTGCGTCTTCGCCGGGTCGAGGATCTTGAATATCTGCCGCATGTACGTCTCGGCGTTCCGCCCCACCTCCTCCCATGTGAGGGCCTTGCGCGTCTCGGAGCGACCCGAGGGATCCCCGATCATCCCGGTAAAATCACCGATCAGAAAGATAACCTCATGGCCCAGCTCCTGGAACTGCCTGAGCTTGTGCAGGACCACGGTGTGGCCCAGGTGCAGATCCGGAGCCGTCGGGTCCATCCCCAGCTTGACCCGTAGGGGCCGGTCCCGTAGCTTGAGCTTCCGGAGCAGCTCCTCCGGGCTGATGACGTCGACGGTCCGGGACGTGAGGACGCCCAGTTGCCTTTCCGGGGTCATCACCCTCCCCTCAACGGTTCACAGATGGTAATGTGCCGAAACCCCCTCCCGAAGAACTCCCCGCTCTGGTATAATACCCTTCTATGTCATCCTTTCCAAGGAGATGATTACAGGCGATGCTTGAAATCTTGCGAAGACACCTTCTCATCTGGGCCGTGCTCATCGTCTCGGTCGTGGGGACGGGGATCCTCGGCGGAGTGGTCGCCGCCTACATGCACGACCTGCCACCCCTCGATATCCTCGAGGATTACGAACCCAGCCTCGTCACGACGCTCTACGACGATCAAGGGAAGCCTTTCGCAACCTTCTACGAGCAGCGTCGAATCCTGGTCCCCCTGGCGGAGATCCCTCAGATGCTGCAGGAGGCCATCATCGCCGTGGAGGACAGTCGGTTCTATGAGCATTTCGGCGTCGACCCTGTCGGCATTCTCCGCGCGATGTGGGCCAACCTCAAATGCCTCTGCCGGGCCGAAGGGGGGAGCACGATCACCCAACAACTGGCCAAGGTCCTCTTCTTCACCCCGGAGAAGAGTCTGTCACGGAAGGTGAAAGAGGCCCTCCTGGCCCTCAAGATTGAGCGCACGCATTCGAAGAAGAAGATTGTCGAGCTATACTTCAACCAGATCTACTTCGGCCACGGCGCCTACGGCATCGAGGCGGCGGCGCAAACCTACTTCAAGAAGTCGGTCGGCGCCCTGAACCTCGCCGAAGCAGCCATGCTGGCAGGCCTCCCCAGGGCACCGAACTCTTACTCGCCCATCCTCGATCCCGAGCGCGCCCGCAAGCGACGGCACCATGTCTTGCAGCGCATGTTGCAAGAGCAATTCATCACGGCCGAGCAAGCCGAGGCGGCCACGGCCATCCCCTTCGATACTGCTGCCTTCGCCCAGGCCAAGAACGTCGGGTCCTATTTCGTCGAATACGTGCGCCAATATCTGGAGGAGAAGTACGGGACCTATGGGGTGTACCACCGGGGGCTCAAGGTCTACACGACGCTGAACCTCGCCATGCAGGAAGCGGCCGAGCAGGCCATCAAGCGCGGACTGGTCGAGCTCGGAAAGCAACAGGGGCATCAGCCCAAGCTGGTTTCCCGGCGAGGGGGCACACCCGCCCGGAACCAAGCCGTCGTCGGCGAGACGGCGGAGGCCACGGTGACGGGTCGGACGGCCGATCGCGTCAATGTGGAGATCGGAGGGGATCAGGCCGAAATACCCCTCGCGGAGTTCAAGGAGCTCGGGTTCACGAACCCCGAGGAGGCGATCAAGGCCGGGGACCGGGTCTTCGTCCGCGTCCTGAAACGGGATGAGAAACGGATCCGGGTGACCCTGGCGACAGCGCCCGAGCTTGAAGGGGCCCTCCTGGTCCTCGATCCCCGCCAGGGAGGGATCAAGGCCATGGTGGGAGGATACGACTTCCAGCAGAGCAAATTCAACCGGGCGGTCCAGGCCAAGCGGCAGCCCGGCTCGGCCTTCAAGCCTTTTGTCTATGCGACGGCCTTCGACATAGGACTGACCCCGGCCACGACCTTCGAAGACAGTCCAGTCACCTTCCACACCACGATCAATGGAAAACCCGCCGATTGGAGTCCGGAAAACTTCGATAAGCAGTTTCGGGGGGCCATCACGCTCCGTCAGGGCCTGGAGCACTCTATCAATGTCGTTGCCGTCAAGCTGCTCGAGCAGGTCGGGGTCCATCGCGTCATCCGCACAGCCCAGCGTCTCGGGATCAAGAGCCAGCTCCGCCCGGAATACGGCCTCGCCCTTGGGGTTTCAGAGGTCAGCCTTTTGGAGATGGTCTCCGCCTACGGGGTGTTCGCCGCCGGTGGCTATCGGGCCGAGCCGTACGCGATCAAGAGGGTCTTGGACAACAAAGGCGGGATCCTGGAGGAGTGGTTCCCAGATCCCCAGTTGGTCCTCCGCCCGGAGACCGCCTTTGTCCTCACCCACGTCTTGAAAGGGGTGGTCGAGCGGGGGACGGGAAAGCGCGCCAAGGCCCTCGAGAGGCCATTTGCGGCCAAGACGGGGACGACGGATTTTTCGACCGATGTCTGGTTCATCGGCTCCACGCCGTCACTGGTGGCCGGGGTGTGGATCGGCTACGACACCAAGCGGTCGCTGGGTCCCACTGTGACCAGCGGCTTGCTCGCCGTGCCAATCTGGATGGATTTCATGCGGGCGATTCTCCACGGGGAACCCCCAGAGGATTTTCCTGTCCCCACCGGAGTCGTCCCTTCTTATGTCAATTACGACAGTGGCGCGCCCGTCTCTCGCGACGATCCCGGTGCGATCCTGGAATACTTCGTTCGGGGGACCGAACCGCGGGTCGTCACGAGCCACCAGCCGGTCATGGCCCCCCCGGTTCAATAACGCCTCATCCGAACGGAAGACCGCGCGAATCCGCCCCGAATGCCTCAGCGATTGCACGATGAAAAATCCTTGAGGAATACTCCTTCGTGTGGTATCCTTTATGTGTATTCCGCAACGGTAGCCGGAAACGTCGAGGCTCTGAGGCGGGACGAGCAGCATAGGGCAGGTGTCAGAGCCTGAACGGCGGTCTCTCCGGCGATCCCTCCGTTACTCCCTCACACTCAACCAAGCCGGACACAGCAGCGGTCACACGCGACCCGTGCGCGGGCGGTGTGTGGCTGCGGAAAGCACAGGGACACGCATGTCGTTTGCCGAACTTGGACTCCATGCAGGACTGGTACGGGCCACTCAGCAGATGGGATTCGACCATCCGACGCCGATCCAGCGGGCGGCGATTCCGCCGCTTTTGGAAGGCCGAGACGTGCTGGCCACGGCCGTGACGGGCAGCGGGAAGACCGCCGCGTTCCTCTTGCCGATCCTCCACGATCTTCTGCAGAAGCGTCGCGGGACCACGCGGGCGCTGGTGGTGGTCCCCACCCGGGAACTGGCTGTCCAGATCGCCGAGCACCTCCGCGACCTGGCAGGCGGCACCGGTCTCACCGGCGCGGCGATCTACGGGGGTGTCGCCATGGGGCCGCAGGAGCAGGCCTTCCGAAAGGGCGTGGACGTTCTCATCGCCACTCCCGGCCGCCTCCTCGATCACCTGCAGTATCCATACGCACGGTTGGGCGGCGTCGAGTGCCTCGTGCTGGATGAGGCGGATCGCATGCTCGATATGGGGTTCCTGCCAGATATCCGCCGCATCCTCCAGCAGCTTCCCAGGCAACGACGGACCCTGCTCTTCTCGGCGACGCTGCCGGTCCCCATCGTGAACCTGGCCCGGGAGATGTTGCGGGATCCCGTTTTCCTGAACACCGAACGGAAGTCCGCCCCGGCGCCCGGGATCACGCATCGGGCCTACCCGGTCCCGCACGAGCTGAAGTCCCATCTCCTGCTGGAGCTGCTGCGGCAAGGATCGGCCAAGACCGTCCTGGCCTTCACGCGGACGAAGCACCGGGCCAATCGGTTGGCCGACTTCCTGGCGAGACAGGGGGTGGCCTGCGCCCGCATCCACGGCAACCGCAGCCAGGCGCAGCGGATGGAGGCCCTGGTCGGATTCAAGCGCGGACAGTTCCGCGTCCTCGTTGCCACGGACATCGCGGCGCGCGGCATTGACGTGGAGGCGCTGGATCTGGTCGTGAACTTCGATGTGCCCCACCTCCCCGAGGACTACATCCATCGGGTCGGGCGCACGGCCCGGGTCGCGGCCACGGGCGAGGCCTACACCCTGGTCTCCCCCGATGAGGAGGGCGACGTCCGCGCCATCGAGCGCCACCTGGGAAAGCCCCTGCCGCGGCACCACGTCCCCGGATTCAATTACGCGCGGAGGCCAGCGGAACGGCTAGAGATCCCACTCGCCGAGCGTATCGCCGCCATCCGCGCGCGAAGAGGCGAGGCGCGGGCGACCCGCTCTCCTCGGGGAGCCTCGGCAAATCGCGTCCCGCACGAGTCGGCGAGGGGAGAATCTTCACGGCACTCCAGGCAGCGCCCGGCTGGCCGCGACCGCGTCGGGGCGGGCCTGGCCTGGCTCCGGGAGGTGACGGAACGAAGCGATCGGGGGTCTGCCACCGGGCAAGTCAGGCGGACACGGCGCCGCGGCCCGGCGTTCGGCAGAAAACCCGGCTTCCCCCGGTAACAGGCAGGGAAGCGGGCCGACACCGCGTCATCGTGCGCACGCTCGCCGTGATGGCTCGCAGCAGATCCCGAAGCTCTAGCCTGGAGACGATGGCGTGTCTCGAGGATCGGGTTCTGCCTCCAGGATCTCCCTGGCCCGCTCGAGGTCCTCCGAGCTCACAAAGATCCGGTGCCTCGCCAACGGCCCGATGGTATAGCGGGCATCAACGGCGTACGGGTTTTCGCGCTTGACCAGGGACGGAATGTCGTAGGCCTGCAGCAGAGAGACAATGAAGTCGGCCTCGATAAAGTCCTCCGCCTCGACGAGCAAAGCCAGCTCTTCCGCCACCAAGTCACCTGCTTGAGCCGACCGGTCTTGACATTCGAATGCCCGCCTCACGGCTGCCTGGCGAGACCGATCCGTGCCTTGTAGGCCACGAGGGTGTTCTTGAGCAGCATGGCGACGGTGAGGGGGCCGACGCCGCCGGGGACCGGGGTGATGAGAGACGCCTTGGGGGAGACCGATGCAAAATCCACATCCCCGACCAGTCGTCCATTCGCCCGGTTGATCCCGACATCAATGACGACAGCCCCCTCCTTTACCATGTCCCCCTTCACGAGGCCAGGCTGCCCCGCGGCCACCACGAGGATGTCCGCCAGCCGCGTGTGTCGATCGAGATCTCGTGTCCATTTTTGGCAGACCGTTACCGTGGCCCGGCGATGGAGAAGGAGAAAGGCGATCGGCTTGCCAACGATGGTACTCCAGCCGACCACGACCGCGTCTCTTCCCTCGATGGCAACCCGGAATCGATCCAAGACCTCCATGATGCCCAACGGGGTCGAGGCGACGAAGAGGGGATGGCCGGTGAGGAGACCGCCGAGGTTTGCAGGGTGGAAGCCATCCACATCCTTCGCAGGGTCTACCGCCTCCAGGATCGATCGCTCTCCGATGTGGGGGGGGAGGGGGAGCTGCACCAGGATCCCATCGATCGTCTCGTCCTTATTCACAGTATGGAGGACATCGAGGAGCTCCTCGCGGGAGATGGTGGCAGGACGATGGATTTGGACCGATGTGATCCCCACCTCTTGACAGGCCTTGGCCTTGTTGCGCACATAGGTGGCCGAGGCGGAATCCTCGCCCACGAGGATCACCGCCAGGCCGGGTGGCCGGTGGCCCGCGGATAACTCCTTCAGCTCCGCCTGCACCTCGCGGCGGATCGCTGCAGCGATTGCTCTTCCGTCCACCACCTGAGCCGACATTCTTGTCCCTACGACACGCTTACCCCGTCCTCGCGAAGCAGGAGCCGGGTGATGGCCTTGGCCTTGCCGCTCTCCTCTTCCAGGTCCAGCAGGACGGCGGATAGGATCGGGTTCCCCTTGGCCACGCGGAATTTCGAGGGTGTCTGGGTGAGGAAACGATGGATGACATCCGAGACTTCCATCCCGATGACGGAATCGCTGGGCCCGGTCATCCCCACATCGGAAATGTAGGCGGTGCCAGCCGGGAGGATCTGCTCGTCGGCGGTCTGGACATGCGTATGCGTGCCCACGACCGCCGACACGCGACCGTCGACGAAACGCGCAAAGGCCTGCTTCTCCGAGGTGGCCTCTGCGTGAAAATCTATGATGAGGAGGTCGGTCGCCTCCTTGAGGAGGGTGATCTTCTGCTCCCCGACCCTAAAGGGGCAGTCGATGGTCGGCATGAAGACCCTGCCCTGCAGATTCAACACGCCGACGCGCAGCCCTCCCCGCTCCCAGAGGGCCACCCCAGATCCTGGGGCGGTCTCCGGATAGTTGGCGGGACGGAGGAGACGTCGCTCGGTGGCGATGTAGAGCTCCCCCTCCTTCTTGTCCCAGATATGGTTGCCCGACGTGAGGAGATCGATGTTGGCCCTGAAGAGTTCCTCCGCCACCGACGGGGTGATGCCAAAGCCGCCCGCCGCATTCTCGGCATTGGCAATCGTCAACGCGATTCCGTGCTCCCTCTGAAGCCCCGGCAGCAGGGCGGTCACGACCTGCCGCCCTGGCGTTCCGACGATGTCGCCGATAAACAGAACCTTCACTCAGTCCTCTTACTTTGCGTATTCCACGGCCCGGGTCTCCCGGATCACCGTGACCTTCACGTGACCGGGGTACTCTAACTCTTGCTCGATCCGCCTGGCGATGTCCCGGGCCATCTGCTGGGCATCGGTATCGGAAACCTGGCCGCTTTCCACTATGATGCGAATTTCCCGTCCGGCCTGGATCGCATAGGATTTGGAGACGCCCTTGAAGGAATCGGCGACCTTTTCCAGTTTCTCCAATCGCTTCACGTACGACTCCAACATCTCCCGACGGGCCCCCGGCCGGGCGGCCGAGAGGGAGTCCGCCGCCTGCAAGATCACGGCCTCGAGGCAGTTCGGCTCCTCGTCTTCATGGTGGGCGGCAATGGCATTGATCACATGGGGATGTTCCCCGTACTTCTTCGCATATTCTGCAGCAATCTGGGTGTGGGTCCCCTCATGGTAGCCATCCACCGACTTGCCGATATCATGCAACAGCGCGGCCCGCTTCACCAGGGTCGGGTCCAGCCCCATTTCGGTGGCGATCACCGCAGCCAACTGAGCCACCTCCACGGTGTGATGCAGCTGGTTCTGGGAGTAGCTCGTCCGGTACCGGAGGCGGCCGATGAGCCGGATCAGCTCCGAGTGGAATCCCGTCACGCCCAGCGCAAAGGTGGCTTGTTCCCCCGCCTCCCGGATCTTCTCGTCAATCTCCTTTTTGACCTTTTCCACGACCTCTTCGATGCGGGCAGGGTGGATCCGGCCATCGACGATGAGGCGCTCCATGGCAATCCGCGCGATCTCTCGGCGGACCGAGTCGAAGCCCGACAGGATCACCGCCTCCGGCGTGTCGTCCACGATGACATCGATCCCCGTCGCCTTCTCGAAGGCCCTGATGTTGCGCCCTTCCCGGCCGATGATCCGCCCCTTCATGTCATCACTGGGCAGCGTGACCACCGACACGGTCGCCTCGGCGACAAAATCAGACGAACACCGATCGATGGCGATGGCCAAGACCTCCTTGGCCTTGCGGTCCGCCGTTTCCTTCGCCTCATCCTCGATGCGCCTGACGAGGGCCATCGCCTCCAGGCGGGCCTCGCTCTCCATGTGTCGCATCAGCACCCTCTTGGCCTCCTCCGCGGTCATCCCCGAAATGCGTTCGAGGTTCTGTCGCTCCTCCGCCAAGAGCGCCTGGATCTTGTTTTCACTCTCCCGAAGCTGCTCATCCCGACGAGTAAATTCCGCCTCCCTGCCACTGATCTGTTGCTCCCGACGATCCAAATGATCCAGTTTGCGCTCTAACGACTCCTCCCGCTGGAGGAGACGCCGCTCCAGACCCTGGAGGGCGTCGCGACGCTCCCGGGCCTCCTTTTCCAGCTCCGCCTTGGCCCGGAAGATCATGTCCTTGACCTCGAGCTCCGCCTCCTTCCGCTTGCGCTCGCCCTCCTTCTCTGCATCCGCAACGATCGTCCTGGCCCGCGCTTCGGCCTCGGCGGTGCGGCGGCGCGCCAGAATCTTCGGGACTATGACGCCCAGGGCGAGGGAGACGACTGCAACACCGACGACGATCAACCAGCCCATCCCCGTGATCTCCACGGTTCTACCACCTCCTTAGGAGTTTCGCGGTGGACCCGCCCTTCCCCCTCCCGCCTCGATCATCCGGCTCTCCGTGACCACACAATCGACCGGAACATCGCGAGCCTCCACGGGAAGGCGATCCACCACCTGAAAATCAAACGCCAGACCGATCTTGAGAACCTTCGGGCCGATGCAGGCTAACGTCCTGTCGTAGTGCCCGCCGCCCCGACCCAGCCGATTACCCTCCAGGTCGAAGGCCAATCCCGGGACTAGCGCAACCTCTACTTCCTCCCAGGGGACTACCCGACCCCTGTCGCTTCTCGGCTCGAGGAGTCCGCGGTACCCCGGGGCGAGGTCCTTGAGGCCGTCCACCTCCACCAGGATCATTGTCTCCCCCTCGACCCGGGGCAGGATGACCTTTCGCCCCCCCTCGATCCATCGCTCAAGCAAGGGGAGGGTCTCCACCTCACCCCCATCCGCTGCATAGAAGAGGACGCGCCTCGCACGCCAAAACGCCTCAAGTCTCCTGAGCCGCTCCGTAATCCGACGGCTCCGCTCCTCGCGATCGGCCGGGGCCAAGCCCTCCCTCAGCCGACGCATCTGTGTGCGTACAGCACCCTTTGAATTCATACGCCGGGTCCTAAACCGGTGGTGGGCGGGAAGGAGCAGAGGACCCCTCGTTGGCCCGTTACGCCTGAGGGGGGATGCGAGCAGGGATGGCGGCGAGAAAGCGGAGAATGAAAAACCCCCCACCTCGGTGTCGTGTGGAGGTTTCCTCGTGAACCTGCCCTCGCAGGTGGGTGCCCCGCATGCGCTTCAGGCTTCCCTTCGGCCTGCCCTTCGACAGGCTCAGGGTATGCACACCGCGCACCTGTAGGGGCTCCCTATCTTTCGCTGTTGGTTCAAGGAAACCAACCCCATCACGAACACGGCAGGGGGTTCCGGTCGTCATCGTTCAGGCCCTCCCTTCGAGGGCTTCCGCGCGATCACTGTATCCAGCTCCGCTTCCAGCTCCTGGATCTTCACCGCCGCTGCGGTTTCCTCCTTCTTCACCCACGCCTCAAGCTTCAGAAAGGCGTCCGCAATGTTCAGCGAGGCCAGGACCGCCATCTTGATCGAAAGGACGGCCGTCCCGCCCGCCACTTCGTGGATCTGCTGATCGACATAATGGGCAACCCGTTGGGTATAGGTCGCGTCCTCTCCTCCGAGGCCCCGCAACGCATACCGCTCCCCGAAGATCTCCACCTGGACGAGATCACCCTGACTTGTCATCGCCGCACTTGCAACGCGGCCTCCACGCGGGAGACCTCCTCGAGGAGCTCGTCCACCCGGGACCGAATTTCCTGCCGCTCGGTCTCGAGTCGCTCGACAGCCTTCTTCAACGCAGCCTTTTCGGCTTCCAAGGTTCCGATCCGGTTCCCCAGGGCCTTCTTCTCCGATTCACACTGACTGAGGAGCGAGACCACCTCGCGAACCTTCTTTTCCAGGTCCTGAAGCCTCTCAAGGATCATCGCAGGATGCCCCCCAGATCTCGCTCTACCGCCTCCAAGATCTTTCCATGAATCGCCGCCACCTCTTCATCGGTGAGCGTCCGATCCGTCGCACGGTACTGGATTGAAAAGCCGAGGCTCTTCTTCCCCTCGGGCACCGGCTCCCCTCGATAGATATCGAAGGGTCTCACCGCCTCCACCAGCGCCCCCCCGGCGCGGCGGATGGCGCTCTCCACCTCTGCCGCCCGCATGCGTTCCGGAACGACCACGGCCATGTCCCGGAAGACTGCGGGATACCTCGGGAGCGGGCAGTACCGCGCCTGGGGCTTCCGGTGCCGATCGAGCCGATCCAGATCGATCTCCATCGCGACCGCCGCCGTCTTGAGATCGAAGTTCCGCATCACCTCCGGATGAAGCACCCCGACCGAGCCGACGACATCCTTCTCAAGCGCAATCTCTGCCTGCTGCCCGGGATGGAGATACGGAATATCGGCCGACGCCCTAAGGGTGAGCGAGACGCCTACAATCTTGTCGAGGGTCTCGACGACCCCCTTCAGATCGTAGAAATCGACCTTTTCCCCCTTCGTCCCCCACCACGCGGGGAGCCGGTCTCCGGCGGCAACGACTGCGACGGTCCGCACTTCGACCGGTGCGGCTGCCCCCGGTTGGGGACGAAAGACCCGAGCGATTTCAAAGAGCTTCGCGTCGCGACTCCCCCGGCTTTCGTTCAGAACCAAGTTCTCGAGGAGAGAGGGAAGGAGGATGCTCCGTAAGACTGCCTCCCCCCCCAGCGGATTTCGGATTCTGAGCAGGTGTCGCCGGGGGTCGTCCGCCGGCAGGCGTAACTTATCAAGAAGCTCCTCTCGTGTAAAGCTAAAATTGACCGTCTCCTGGAAGCCCCAGGCCGTCAGCAGCCGACGCATCTGGCGTTCAATCTCCCAGAAGGAGCTTACCCCTGCCGGCCGGACCTCGCTCGCCGGCCTCGAGGTCGGAATCTGGTCAAAGCCTCTGAGCCGCGCCACCTCCTCGACCAAATCGATCTCCCGGGTGAGGTCGAGCCGGTGGCTGGGCGGCGCGACCGCCAGCACCTTGGACCCCTGTGGCTTCACGCGGCACTGGATCCGTTTCAGCACCCGACCGACTTCGGGGAGAGCGACGGCGCCCCCCAGGACCTGCCGGACCCGCTCGACCCGAAGACGAAGGGAAGTGCGCCTGCGGCGGGCCGCCTGAACGTCGATGAGACCCCGGGCCACCTGACCGCCGGCGAGTCCAACGATGAGCGCGGCCACCCGGTCCAGTGCCCGGTCCACTCCTTCTGGATCGACCCCCCGCTCAAAGCGATACGATGATTCGGAGCTGAGCGTGAGTGCCTTGGCCGTCCGACGGACGCTGACCGGCTGGAAGAGGGCGCTCTCGAGCAACAGGTTCTTGGTCGTGCCGGTCACCTCTGTTGCGAGACCTCCCATCACGCCGGCAATGGCGACTGGACGCACCGCATCGGCGATGACGAGCATCCCGGGTTCGAGGGGGCGCTCGACGCCGTCGAGCGTCACGATCCGCTCGCCTTTCACCGCCCGGCGAACCACGATCCGCCCCCCCTCCAGTCTCGCGTGGTCGAAGGCGTGAAGGGGCTGGCCCATCTCCAGGAGGACGTAGTTCGTCGCATCCACCACGTTGTTGATGGGTCTCAAGCCTGAAAGGACAAGCCGCCGCCTGAGCCAGAAGGGGGAGGAGCCGATGCTCACCCCCTGGATCACCCGGGCCGCATATCGGGGGCAGAGATCGGCCGCCTTTACGGTCACCGCGGTGAGGTCCTGTATCGAGGTTGTCCCCTCTCGGGGCCTGACGGCCTTGAGGCGAAGGGCCGCCCCCGTCACCGCAGCCACCTCTCGCGCCATTCCCCAATGGGACAGGCAGTCCCCCCGATTCGCGGTAACGGCGACTTCCAGGATGAGATCGTGAAGTTGTAAGGCCTGGGTGAGATCGACCCCCGGGGTCGCCCTCTCATCGAGGATGAGAAGACCCGCGCCATCCTCCCCGAGGCCCAACTCTTTCTCAGAGCAGAGCATGCCGACCGATCGTGCTCCTCCGATCAGCGTCTCCTGGATCTGTCGTCCGCCCGGCAACTCCGCTCCCGGCAGCGCGACAGCCACTCGCAAGCCGACGGCGATTTTTGGCGCGCCGCACAGGATCGGGACAACCGTCTTGCCGACATCGACGCGACAGAGACTCACCCTTTCACCCCGGGGAGGAGGATCGATGGCCTGAATGCGCCCCACAACCACCTGCGTAAAGGTAGGTCGGATCTCCTCAACCCCCTCCACCTCGACCCCGGCCATGGTCAGGCGGTCGGCCAACTCCGTAGGGGACAGCACTATCTTCACGAGCTCCCGCAACCAATTGAAGCTGATCTTCACCTGATGTGGTCCCTCCCGTGCAGAAAATCGCACGGGGGAACTTGAGGTGTCAAGCGGATCATGAAGGCGCGGGCGAGGAGCGCTGGACTCAGTCTTGCATATGGGGCTATATTGTAGTGGTCCCAGAGGCCGCGACGGCTTGAGGGAGGGGAATCGCCTTCCAGGCCTTCCGGGTGAGGACACGGAGGTTTTCCGGATGACCGGCGTGAGATGCCCCAAGTGTAAGTTGATGCAGATGCCGAGGGCAAGCTGCAAATCGTGCGGCACTCCGCTCGGGGGGCCGGCGCCGAGTCCCATTCCCGCACAGGCTCCCGCGCCGCGGCCCACTCCTGTCTCGCCGCAGCCGAATCCTCCGGCGTCGCGGCCGAATCCTCAGGCACCGCTCCGCACAGGGCCGATGTACAGAACCGACGCGCCCCCACCGTTATGGACGGAAGAGGCTCCTCCAGCTCCGCCCCCAGGGATACCTCCAGTTGCTACTCTCGAGCCACCGCCACCGCTCGGAGAGTACACAAGCGAGAGCCACGGGCTCTTCTTCTATGGCAAGGGCGGATCGCTCTTTGGGATTCACATCGTCAACATGCTGCTGACGGTCCTCACCTTGGGGATCTACCATTTCTGGGGGAAGGTGAAGGTCCGCAAATACATGCTGAGTCAGACCGAGTTTGCCGGCGATCGATTCGCCTTCCACGGAACGGGCAAGGAGCTGTTCATCGGCTTCCTGAAAGCGCTGCTCATCTTCTTTATCCCGATCGGCGGGCTGTTCATCGCACCGGAACTCTTGGAGTTGGGCGATCTGGCCAAGGCCGCGGCAACCGGGCTCGCCTACATGATCATCCTCGTCTTCATCCCCGTCGCCATCGTGGGGGCCCTGCGGTACCGCATGAGTCGGACATCGTGGCGGGGCATCCGTTTCTCATTCCGGGGGCGGGTAAAGGACTTCCTGAAGATCTTCCTGGGGGGGTGGTTCCTCACCGCCATCACGCTTGGCCTGTACTACCCGTCCTTCATCACCAAGCAATATGCCTTCACGGCCTCCCACTCCTACTTCGGCAATCACAAGTTTGGCTTCGACGGACGGGGACGGGACCTTTTCAAGAGCTTTTTGCTGGCCCTGTTGCTCGTGCTCCCGACGCTCGGGTTCTACTGGTTCTGGTTCCAGGCCAAGATGCTCCGCTACCTCTCGGAACACACGACCTTCGGCCAGGCGCGCTTTCGTTCCACCGTCACGGGCGGCCGCCTGCTCGCGCTGACGCTCGGGAACATACTACTCCTGATTGTGACCCTAGGTCTCGGCTGGGCATGGGTGTCGGTCCGCAATGCCCGGTTCGCTTGCCGGTACTTGACCCTCGAGGGCCCCCTGGATATGGCACTGATCAGCCAGGATGCTCAGCGCGCCTCAGCCACGGGAGAAGGTCTGGCTAGCTTCCTCGATCTGGACACGGGTTTCGACTTCGGGTAGACAAGACCCAGCCTTCCATGCTCTCATTCTCCTGGAGCGAGCCGCGTACGTACCCCGCCAGCCCCCGCCACGCGGCCCGATAGGCTTTACCGGCGGAAGGGACATCGATCCACGCTGATGAAGACCAACTGGGAAGGGTACTATCTCGACGGCCGAAGCGCGGCACGCCACCGGGTGGCGATCCACCTGATGCCGAGTGGCCTCCAGGTCACCACCGAGGCGGGCACACTCTGGTGGCCATATCCGGAGATCAGACAGACCCAGGGCTTCTACGCGGGCGAGGAGGTCCGTCTCGAGCGAGGCGGCGAGATTCCGCAGGCCCTCCTCGTCTCGAATCCCGCATTCCTCACCGAACTGCATCGGGTCGCACCCGGGCTGGCAACCCGGTTCCACGACCCCGCCCGTCGCCGGGCACGCGCCAAGCTGACCCTGCTCGCGGCCCTCGCCGTCATCGGGATAACGACAGCCATGTACCTTTGGGGCATCCCGGGTATGGCGGGGATCGTCGCGTCCCACGTCCCGGTCTCGTGGGAAGAGAGCCTCGGTGGGGCCGTGGTCGAAAACCTCGCGCCGGCCTCAGAGCGGTGCACGGATTCGACCCTTGCCCGGGCGGTTGACGAAATCACGACCACCCTGACCCGAACCCTTCCCGCTTCTCCGTACACCTTTCGGGTGGCAGTCGTTGACAACCTGACCGTAAACGCCATTGCGGCCCCCGGCGGATTCATCGTACTGTTCCGGGGACTCGTCGAGCGGACACAAACCCCTGAAGAGCTGGCCGGGGTTCTCGCCCACGAGATGCAGCACGTCGTCAGACGCCACGCCACGCGCCTGCTGGTTCAAAACGCCTCAACCTCACTGTTGCTGGCTGCTCTCACGGGTGATGCGAGGAACGCGATGACGCTCGGGCTTGAAGGGGCTCGGGTCCTCGGGATCCTGCGATACAGCCGCCAGTACGAGGAGGAGGCGGATCAGGAGGGGATCCGACTGCTCATCGCAGCCCGGATCGATCCCGCAGGCATGGTCCGGTTTTTCGAGTCGCTGAAAGAGAAAGAACAGGGAAAGGAGCCGGCGTTTTTCACGTATCTGTCCACGCATCCGAGCACCGCCGATCGAGTCGAGCGATTGAAATCGCTAGCCGCAAAGGCCGATGGACAGTGGGTCACACTCCTTCCAGATCTCCAGTGGCGGGAGATCAACCAACTCTGCCATGCCGGCGGCGATTGATCCGGGAACTCCGCCCAAGTGCCGTTCCAACTTGCTGAGCCGAATTTGATGAGCCTGCCGTGTTTCAAGGATCGTCGTGTTCTCCTCCCGACCTAGAGGTTGTCAATCGATGGCTACTGGGTCCGTCTCGACCGAGAAGCAGATGCTAGAGCTTACCGTGTCCGGCCTCGCCTTCCGGGGACACGGCATCGCCCGCACGAGCGATGGTCAAGTGGTCTTCCTCCCCTATGCGGTCCCAGGGGACGTCGTGCGCGCCCACATCGTGGAATCGAGGGGCGACTACCTGCGGGGAGCCATCGAGCAGATCGAGATGGCGTCGGCGGATCGGGTCACTCCCCCGTGCCGGCATTTCGGACGCTGCGGTGGCTGCCAGTGGCTGCACCTCAGCGATGAAGCCCAGCGGTACTGGAAGGCCGAGATCCTTCGCGACCAACTGGCTCGCCTCGGTGGATTCCGGGATGTGCCCTTGGGGCCGTTGGTCCGTCCCACCGACGGGCTCGGATATCGCAACCGGGCACAGCTTCAGGTGCGAGAGGTCGAGGGGCGGTACCAGTTCGGCTTTTTCGCCCCCGCCTCGCATCGCGTCGTGCCCGTGGGGACCTGTCCATTGCTCCACCCAATGCTGAATGAAATCTTGGAAGCCCTCGCACGCCAGCACACACCGCCCTTGGCGAAGCTGGTGCCCGCTGTTCAGGAAGCTTGGCTTCTTGCCAGCCCCCGATCGAACCAATCGCTCCTGACCTTGGTGGGGCGTCAAGCGGAGCGTGCGTCGCTGCGGCATCTGTTTTTCACGCTGCGCGAGCGTGTGCCACACCTGGCAGGCCTGGTGTTCATGGGTGCCGAAAAAACAGCCCGAAGCCAAGTCGGAAGGAGCGAGCCGGCACCCCGATTCCTTGATCGCTTCGGCGACGGCCACCTGACAATGCAGGCGGGCGGCTACCGCTTCCGCGTGGACGCCTCCTCATTCTTCCAGCCCAGCGAATCGGCCGCGGAGGCTCTGATCCAACTCGTCTTGGAAATGGCGGCACTCGATGGTAGCGAGCGGGTCGTAGATCTGTATTGCGGCGTCGGCACCTTCACGGTACCGCTTGCAGAACGAGCGGAATCTGTGGTGGGTGTCGAGGGCAATCCCCGCGCCGTGCGGGACGCCGAGTTCAACATCAAGGCTGCAGGACTCGTTGAGAATGGCCGGATCCTCCGGATGCCCGTCTCCCGCGCCCTCGAAACACGCGCACTGGGCGATGAGGCTAACATCGTCGTGGTCGATCCCCCACGCCTCGGCCTCGAGCGCGCCGTCTTGGAGGGTATAGTCGCGCTCCAGCCTCGGCGGATTATCTACGTTTCGTGTGACCCCAGCACGCTCGCCCGCGACCTGAAGCGCCTCGTCCAACACGGCTATGAACTTCGCCGTGTCCGCCCCCTCGACCTCTTCCCCCAAACCTACCACATCGAATCCGTGAGCCTGCTGGAGCGGTCGTTGATCGGGTAATCATCGATTGGCAGCACTTCATTTGCTTCCTTCCATTTTGTCCAACTGTCATGTAAAATTGCTGTCAGGAGGGGTTCCATGAGCGCCAAATTTACACTGGAGTACTGGATCGACGACGGATGGTATGTCGGCCGGTTGCGTGAGGTGCCTGGCGTCTTCAGCCAGGGGGCAACGTTGCAGAAGCTTGAGGAGAACATCCGCGACGCCTACCGCCTCATGCACCAGCATTGCCAATTGGATTGAAGGAGAGGGTGAGGATGGAAGGCATACAGTTTTTGACCAATGACAAAGGACGAAAAGTCGCAGTCTTGATAGACCTCAGGAAATACGGCGAACTGTGGGAAGACCTTTACGACAGCCTGACCGCTCGCCGACGCGCCCGAGAGCCGAGAGAGTCGCTCGAATCGGTCAAGAAGCGTCTGCGTAAGCGACCGAAAATGAATGGCTGACTACGCCATCACCTTTGCCCGCTCAGCGCGGAGAGAGCTTGAGGCGCTCGAGACGGCGATTGTCAATCGAATGTTCCCTAAGATAGAGGCGCTAGCGAAAGAACCCCGCCCAGCGGGATGCCGTAAGATACGAGGCGAGAAACACCTTTGGAGGATTCGGATAGGCGACTATCGCGTGGTCTATGCTGTTTACGATGACAAAAGGATTGTGGACATCATCGCGGTTCGACACCGCAGCGAGGCATACGAGTAGGCTGCTCATCCTCTCCTTACTGACCGTCGTGTCATCTGCCCTATAAATGGTGATTGTATATCCGGCTCGAATGGCATGGTAATGTTTGTCACGTACTCCGCCGGTGAAGTTGTACTCGGCGCGCATATCGTTGGGGGATCGGCGAATGACCAAGCAGCAAGCCCAAGTGACGGAATGGACGGTCCGAGAACAGAAAGACCGCTTGGACCGCCGCGCGAACTTCTTTATCCTTGATGTGCGTAACCGTGACGAGTTCTCCGCCTGGAAGATCGAGGGGCGGCAAACGCCTCGCATGTTGAACATTCCTTACTTCGAGATGCTTGAGCAGGGTGGTAAGGACGACTTCATCGAGTCGATCATCGCCTATACCAGCCGGGAGCTGGTCGGACAGTTACCGAAAGACCAACCGATCGTGGCCGTTTGCGCCAAAGGCGACACCTCGGCATACGTGGCCGATGGCCTACGCCAGCTCGGTTACCACGCCGTCAACCTGCAGGGCGGCATGCGGGCATGGGGCAACTTCACCGAGATCAACCCGGTCACGGAAAGCCGCGAGTTGAGCGTCTACCAGATCAGCCGGCCGGCGCGTGGCTGCTTGAGTTACGTCATCGTGAGCGATGGCCAAGCAGCGATCATCGACCCGTTGCGCCATATCGAAACATACCTGGACATGTCGCGCGCGAAGGGATTCCGGATCGAACAGGTCATTGACACCCACGGCCATGCCGATCATATCAGTGGTGGGCCAGCGCTGGCCGGGCAGCTCCGCCGACCGTACTACCTCCACCCCTACGATGCCATCCATCCTATCGATATGCTGCCAGCTCGGGTTTCTTTTGAGTACCTGCGTGACGGTCAGCCGCTTGCGGTCGGCAAGGCGAGGATCCAAGTCCTGCACATCCCTGGCCACACACTGGGCAACGTGGCCTGCCTTCTGAATGAATCGTACTTGTTCACAGGTGACAGCATCTTCATCAACTCGATCGCCCGGCCGGATCTGGGTGGACGCGGAGAGACATGGGCCGGGCTGCACTATCACTCCCTGAGAAGACTCCTCGGTCTTGCCGACACGGTTGTGGTGCTGCCGGGCCACTTCAGCAGTCCGCAAGAGGCCAACGTCGACAGGCTCTTCATGGCTTCCTTGGGCGAGCTCAAGGAGAAGAATGATGGGCTGCGGATGACTCAGGCGAGCGAAGAGGCGTTCGTGCAGTACATCTTGGGAAGCCTACCGGAGTTCCCGCCGCAATACGTCGAGATCAAGCGGGTGAACGCGGGCCTGCTCGTCGTCGACGAAGAGAAGGCCAGTGAGCTAGAGCTAGGCAAGAACGTCTGCGCATTGGCGCAAGCCTATGCAGCCGACTCGACTTGAACGTCCAATGAGGGAGGAACCGACGGAGGAATCAGCGATGAGCATGACATTCGACAAGGTCCTAGATGCGCGCGGGCTCGCCTGCCCCATGCCGATCATCAAAGCGCGGCAGGAGATCAACGCGTTGCAACCCGAGAAGGTACTCAAGGTTTTGAGCACCGATCGAGGTTCGGTGAAGGACTTTCAGGGTTGGGCACAGACGGCCAAGAACATCACGCTCTTGGCTCAGGAGACCGAGAAGGAAGACGGCAAAGAGGTCTACGTACATTACGTCAAGCGTGTGAGCTAGAATAGAAGAGGGGGTACGGTGATGGCGTTGAACAAGGCACCCCAGACCCAGGTTATGGAGACCGAGGGGCTGGTCACAGAGCGACTGACACGTCTGGAGAAGCGACTGGCCGAAATAGAAAAGAGCCAGCCCCAGGATCGCGTATCAATGGTTGTCTTCTCCGGTGATTTGGACCGGGTACTGGCGGCTTTCGTGATCGCCACCGGCGCTGCCGCACTGGGCCAAGAGGTCAGCATGTTTTTCACCTTCTGGGGCTATGGGGCCCTGCGGACGAAACGGGTACTCGCCGGGAAGGGATTTCTGCAAAAGCTGATGGCGGTCATGTCTCCGAGCGGCACCCAGGCACTGCCGGTCTCGAAGTTGAACTTCTTCGGGATCGGCGCGAAGATGCTGCGCGCCATGATGAAGCAGAAAAATGTCTCCTCCCTGGAGGACTTGATGGACCTGGCCCGGCAGCTCGGCGTCCGCATCATCGCGTGTGAAATGTCGCGGGACGTCATGGGGATTCAAGACGAGGAGCTGATCGGTGGGTTAGAATCCGGTGGCGCGGCAAGCTTCCTGGCCGACGCGCTGAAGTCACGCGTGACGCTGTTCGTATGAGCCGAACCGACTACTTCACCGTCGCGCCACGACGGGGCAAACAGAAGTGGCGCATCAAACTCGACCTCGAACACGACCGGGTCATCATCAACAAGCGAATGTCCCGCCATATTCTCGCCTAGGGAGTGGTGATTGCAAGACCTGGAGTCTCTCTTGGGTGTGTACCCCGCTGGGGAAGGAAGTGACACATGGCCCTGATTCCACCTTTCTTTCTTGACTGTGTCACTGCCATCGGGTTACCCGGCCCAGACGGCAACCCTCGCTACACGGCAACGGGCTTTCTCTACGGAAGGTTTGAGAAGCAGGAGGGTCCCGAAGAGAAGCTCTACCGCATCTACCTAGTAACGAACAGGCACGTCTTCAAGGATGCCTCCATCGCATACGTTCGTTTCAACCCGGAGGCCGAGGAGCCGGCTCGGCAATACGACGTTCAGCTACTAACCGCGGATAAGAAGCCCGCGTGGTTCGGTCATCCAGATCCGGAGATCGACGTCGCTGTCGTGCCAATCAATGCCCGACTCCTTAAGGAACAAGGCATTCGGTTTTCCTTCTTCTCAAGCGATGAACACGTGGCAACCCGAGCGGAAGCCCTTCGACTCGGGTTGACCGAAGGTGATGGTGTATTTGTGCTCGGTTTCCCCATGGGCTATGTGGGAGAGAAGCGAAACTTCGTGATCGTGCGACAAGGGGTCCTGGCGCGGGTGCGCGACTGTCTATCCGGTGGGTCGAAAGAGTTCCTGGTCGATTGTTCCGTTTTCCCGGGTAATAGCGGGGGCCCGGTAGTTTCTCGTCCCGAAGTTGTCTCGATACAGGGTACGACGGCCCCCTCCAAGGCGATGCTTTTGGGCATCGTTGCTGGCTATGTGCCGTACCAGGACGTCGCCATCAGCCTGCAGACGAACCGACCGCGTGTGATCTTTGAGGAGAACTCGGGTCTAGCAGCTGCCTTTACGATAGACTACGTTGCGGAGACGATTGAAGGTGCCAGCGCGGAACTTCCTCAACAAGCCAAGGAGAAACCGATCTCAGTTGACGCTCGAGCAAATCCAGACGCGAAATGAAACTTATCTCACGTCGATTAAGGACTCCCGACCCCTTTTCCCGAACCACTTCCCTATTGATGGGTGATCCCCATAGCTTTCTGCCTAAAGGCCCTCATCTTTGAGATTTGGACCTCAGCGGAAGTAAAATCCCGTCTGCAGTACCGGCAGATAAGTGCTTCCAGTTTTATGGCTTCGGCGCACGCGGGACACTGCTTTGTCTCGGAATTGAAATCAACATACCGGGAGAATTGATCCTTGTGTTCATCAAAAATCCGGGCAATCAAGTGCGCTAACTCCTCCGCGTCAAACTGATAGTCGCAATGTTGGCACCTAGTATCCTCCAGGTAGCACTTCTCAGCACATCTGGGGCATTTCTTCCATAATTGGATTCGGGTATTGTGATTGGGGTATTCGAGGGCCTTTGTGGGTGACGCCGTCATTGCGACCGGCTGAACCGCCTCTTGGCTGGGTCCCATCTGTGAGGCTCGCCCCCTACCGGCAGGTTCCGCCATCGGAATAGAAACCTTCTCTTCCGGTCCCACGAAGCTCGGGAACGTGCGCTCAAACCATTTCCATCGCCCTTTCGCCCCAAACATGGCCCGGCGCTTGTAAAGGTAAACAAACCACGCGAGGTTTAACGGTATGGCAACAACGGACGCTACGATTATTACTCCGGGCTCCTGACCCAAGAGTGCTGCAGCAGAGAGGCCGACGAAGACTAAAAGGGAAAGCCCAATCATAGCTAGAAGCACATACCAACCCCAAGGTTGCCGCAACGCCATTGCTGCGATAAAGAGGGCCAATGTCAAAGCTGCGCCCAGGGAACGGGCGTCATCAGGTGCTTTGGATAACGCCTGCAGGAAATTTGCGGTGGTTGCGATTACCATCACCCAGCCCCAAGCATACCCCTGCCCTCCCTTCCTTGTGCCTATCACGGAAGCTGCCTCTCCGGGGGGCTTGAAACCCTCAGGAGTCCAGACCATTCCCTTGACGGTACCGCATGAGCTGCACGTGGGTCTGGAATCACCGTTGACGACGCCGCACCCACATTCCCACGACATCCCTGCCTCCGTTATGCTGAAAGAGACGCTGAAACCTCTCCCAGCGCAGCGAATACTTAGCATTCAGCGGTGCAAAATTTGTGCCCCCCCGAGGGTTTAACGACAAGTAGCCCGTCTCTTCTGGCACTAGGGGACAATTTCCTCAGCATCGCAGCGCCTACGTCCAACGTCAGCCGCGGCGCTTGCGAGCATTCGGCGCCGGCGGCTGCATGCGGTTGTCAGGCTGCGTCGCTCCGGAAGCGATTATTCGCTCGTAGCCGAGGGCCTCGCAGACTCTGGCGGACCGTTCCGCTCCCGCGGAATCGACAACCACAACGGTGTTGCCGCTTTTGATCAAGTTGAGCACATGACGCGTCACGGCACTAAGAAGATCGGGCTGGATGCCTCTGGCATCTACCGTCGGAAACTCGTGCACGACGAAGCGGGGACCGTATCGCTTGTCGAGCCACTCCTGGAACGTCGGTTTGGTGCCGGACTCGTGTGAGGACCGGAAGGGATAGTAGCCAAACTCCGAGAAGCCGTCCCTCGGCTTCTGGCCGAGAAGAGAGACGATGTGAAGGACTTCCGCTCTTGGTAGCCCATTCACCCAGAGGTCGATCGTGTCCTCCCCGATTTGTCGCCTCTGTTTTCCAAATGAGGGGTCGGGGTCAGGTCTTGCAATCAAACATCCAATTTGATCTTGTCATGCTGCCACGGGTCCTTGAATTGGCTCACTCTGCCGGCGGCTTGATCGAAGCCGCGCATAATC
>JAKEGQ010000176.1 GCA_022615475.1 Candidatus Methylomirabilota bacterium
AGCTTCGCGGCGTGTGCGGGTTGCTGGAAAGGTGGATGCAATACGGCATAGCGATCACATGTTCACGCTTATTCTGGACGAAGGCCCCACCCTGCGCGGGATTGCCGAAGGTCTTCCGACGAACGAGCTTGCAGGTTTGTTTGGCAAAGTGGCCGTCGTCTCCGGCATCGGCGTCTTTCGGCCTTCAGGCAGCATGCTTCGCATTGAAGCGGATCACATGGAACTCGCCCAAGGCGACGTCTCCGTTTGGTCTCAGCCGCCGAAGCCGCTGATGGAAGTAGGTGCTGGCTCTCGAAAGTTCCGCCGGCCCCAAGGCTCAAGATCAGGCCTGAATGCCGTTTTTGGGGCATGGCCGGGCGACGAAACTGACGAAGAGGTGAAAAAACGGCTGGCGGAGATTTCTTGATCCAGTCTGACAAGCTGATTCTCCTCGACACGGGAGTTCTCGTCGACTTGGCGCGAGGCCGGAAGGCGGGGAAACTAATCGAGTCCCGCTACAACCTTTTCCAACGTTCGGAAAAACCCCTTATTTCTGTCGTGACGGTTGGGGAAATCCTTTATCTCGCACAAAATTGGAATTGGGGGGCAGTGAACTGACTTTCCGCACATCCCGCATCCATTTACCACGAATTAGCCCGCTCCGCCACGTCACGGCGCGGGCAAGTAGCGTGTCATGGGCACGGCCAGGAGTTTCATCACCTTCCGTTGCAGCCAGCTGAGTTCGGGGGCGTAGGTGTCCTCCAAGTCGCGTCCACGGTAGAGCCGGTGAACCTGTAGCCCCTCAAAGAGTTCGATGAGGCGTTCGGTCGTGGGGTGCTTGCACTCGCGCCCCTCCGGGTACAGCGGCAATTCCTTGAGCCGAGCATGCTTCATCCCCCGTCTCAACTCCCGCTCCAGAAGCGCGTCCACCAGGAGCGCCAGGAAGTAGCAACATAGGAGCGCCTCGATCCTCCAGATCCGCTTGAGGTACTGAGGGGCCACGTCGTGCGCATTCTTGAGCCCGTCGAATCGCTGCTCGACTTGGGGCTGCCTCTTGTACGCCAGCAGCAGTTTCTGAATCGTCAACTTCCGATCGTTGGTGATCAGCGGGAAGATACCATCGGTCCTGGCCTCCAGCCGCACCGCCTCCACGTCAACTTGCCAGTCGATCCCGAATCGTCCCCGAACGATCTTGCGGTATCGCGTCTTGGGACCCGGTCGGCCGCGCTTCTCTTGGCGGAAGTCCTCGTCCTCGACGACCCGCACGTTCACCCTGATCCACGCGGACGCCGGCCCCAGAGCCGCCTTGACTTCCGCGTCTACCTTTGCCCGATCCCGAAGTCGACACTTGGGCGAGGCCAATCGGCGCCGGAGATCCTCCAGCCCCCGACGAGCAGCCTCGAGCTGTTTCTCCCGCTCATCCCGGTCCCTCTTCTCCTTCTCCGTGGTGTGGATCCAGACGATCCGAAACCCCTCCGCCGAGGGCAACGGCCCCTCGTAGGCCCGGTAGAGGTCCACCGTGTCCTTTCGCCCCCGAACTTTCTCCCGCCGCCACACCTCCTCCCAAGGGGCCTCGTGGGCCCTGAGCCACTCCCGGAAGTCCTGATCCTCCTTCCGCGTCCGAGGCAGGATCGTCAGGAAGCGCCCTTTCTTCCGGTCGATGTGCTTCATCGTCCGCGCGGTGCAGACCTTGCAGTCTCCCACGTAGAGAAAGTCCGGTCCTCCCGCGATCTGGCAGAGGACGTCCCACGTGGCGATGTGGGTCTGATCGTCGGTGGTGTTGCCGTCCCAGACGTGGTAGTGCAAGGGAACGGCCCCATCCGTCGTGATGGTCAGTTGATAGAGAAGTTGCTTCAGGTCCGGCCGGTGATCCTTGTTGTGCCCCCAGGTCGCCACCACGGTGGGTTTCCCCCGATAAGGCCGCCCGTCGGCCAGCACGTAGAGCCCGTGGAACGTGATCGTGGTCGAGTCGTTGTGAAGCTCGCGGAGTTTCAGCTTGAACTCCCGCACCGCCCGAACCACCACGTCCATCACCAAACTCGCCCGGTCCGCAACAAAGAGACGGTCCAACGCCCGGCCAATCCGGTCATCGTTGAGGAGGTCCACCTGCGGGGCCGTCAACCCCAACAGTTCCGCCTCCCGGGGAGCAGCCCATTCCCCCAGCGCGTACAGGGGACGGCGGCAAAGGACCAGGTTCCGAACCAAAAGCCCGATGGCCCGGGCGGGGGGCAGCTTCTGGCGGGGATCCCTGGAGGGCAAGTAGCCCCCGAGGATATCGTCGAGCTGGAGGCGCCCGATGTACTCGTTGACCAGGGGGAGCGCACCCCAAGTCCGCGACTCGACTCGCCGTCCTTCGTGGCCCATGCCCCTCTCCGAAAACGCTTGACTTCCCGGATTCCTAGAGTATTATACCATAGGTCATGGCAAAGTCAAGCCCTTTCCTGCAGCGAAGCGCCGGGGTCCTCCGTGCCTGCGAGCGCCGCTACGACCGCCTCCGGCGCCGTTTGGCCCGCGTCGATTACCTCGCCGTGGGCACTGTCACGGTCTCCCGCCTTCCCTGCGGGAATCCCGACTGCCGGTGTCGACGCGGAGCCCGCTTCCGCCACGGCCCCTACCACTACTGGACCACCAAGGTGGCAGGGAAGACCGTCTCCAAACTCCTCAAACCCGATGAGGCCCGGCTCTATCTGCGCTGGATCGCCAATCGGCGCCGTCTGGACCGGACGGTGCGAGCGATGCTAGAGGTGTCGCGTGATGTGGCCGCCGTTCTCCTGAGCCGCTCCGATGCCTTCATCCCCGGGCGGTAACGACCGCGCAAGTCGTTGCCACCGCCCGATAATTCACGGATAATGGAGGCGGGATGTGCGGAAAATCAGTTAATATGCGAATGCATGATTAGATTAGCGCGAAGCGCCAAGAGTTATATATCAGGAGAAGATGTGGGACTTAAGAGCCCGAAGTGCGAACAAGAATAGTAAATTAATGAATAACATCGCATTAACGCATCGCATGGGAATATGCATTTCATGCCTAGTGTTGGC
>JAKEGQ010000177.1 GCA_022615475.1 Candidatus Methylomirabilota bacterium
TCATCGGAGTCGAAGGAAGTCGCGGCATCGAGGTGTGTCTCACCTGAAGCAGCGGATGAGGGCGGCAGTGGCGTTCGCACCCTGAGACGACCGAAGAGAGTATCCCCTCCCTCAGGGACGGGAGTGAGGGTTGTCTTCCCTGAGCGGCCGTGGTACCTTGCTCTCTCAAGCCATTTTCCATTCTCTCGCAGGGATCAGCATGGAGCCATTCGCTGGCCTTGACTACTATCGTCTGGATGAACTGTATTCGGACGAAGAACGCCTGATCCGAGAGACGGTCCGCACCTTCGTCGATGCCGAGGTCCTCCCGATCATCGAGGCGCATCACCGGCAGGGAACCTTCCCGCTCCACCTCATTCCGCGGCTGGGAGAGCTTGGTCTGCTCGGGGCCAATCTCCGGGGGTACGGGTGTGCCGGGGTCAGCGAGGTTGCCTACGGGCTCATCATGCAGGAACTCGAGCGAGGGGATAGCGGCCTCAGGAGCTTTGCCTCGGTCCAGGGGGCCCTGGCCATGTATCCGATCTATGCCTTCGGGACCGAGGCGCAGCAGAAGGACTGGCTTCCGCGCCTGGCGAGGGGTGAAAAGGTCGGATGTTTCGGGCTGACCGAGCCGGACCACGGTTCGGACCCGGCGGGCATGGTCACCAAGGCCGTCCGACGGGGCGACGGCTACGTGCTGAATGGGAGCAAGCTGTGGATCACCAATGGGACCATCGCCGATGTCGCGGTGGTGTGGGCCCGGACCGAGGAAGGGATTCGCGGCTTCTTGGTCGAGAAGGGGACCCCGGGATTCAGCGCACGTGAGATTCATGGGAAATTTTCTCTCCGTGCCTCGATCACCTCCGAGCTCATCTTCCAGGATTGTCGCATTCCCAGTGCGAGTCTCCTGCCCGGGAGCGAACAAGGGCTGCGGGCGGCCTTGATGTGTCTCGACCAGGCGCGGTACGGGATCGCCTGGGGAGCCGTGGGCGCGGCCGCGGCCTGCTACGACGCGGCGCTCAAGTATGCGAAGGCCCGGGTCCAGTTTGACCGGCCCATCGCCGGATTTCAGCTCGTGCAACAAAAGCTGGTCAGGATGCTCACCGAAATCACCAAGGCCCAGCTTCTCTGCCATCGACTCGGCCAACTGAAAGAGGCAGGGCAGGCCCGTCATACCCAGATCTCTCTGGCCAAGATGAACAACGTGGAGAACGCCAGGGAGATCGCGCGGCTCGCCCGAGAGATTCTGGGGGCTGCCGGTATTGTGGACGAGTACCCGGTGATTCGTCACATGCTGAACCTGGAGACGCTCTACACTTATGAGGGGACACACGAAATCCATACCCTCATCTTAGGTCGGGACATCACGGGCCTGAGTGCCTTCGCTTGACCTCCTTTGGCTCCTGACGCAATGCGCAGTTCCGGCTTTCTCCTTTACTTCCCCCGACCGGTATGGTATGGAAAATGCACTATGCGGCTCCTGGTGCGTTTCGTGGCGGTAGCAGCCGTTCTCATGGGGCTGATTTTTCTCGGATCCGGGGCTCCAAAGGTCCCAGCGGGGCAGCCGAACCCTTCACCCGAGCCTCCCTCGGGCTCGGGCCCTGGTGCGGCCATCGAGCGGTTTCGCATTGGAGAAACACGGAAGGGAGAGCGGCTGTGGGATGTCGAGGCGGACAGGGCGGAGATATCCGAGGAGCGAGGAATAGCTGTCCTGACCCGGGTGGTCCAGCCCGTGCAGATCGTCATCCATCGGGGCGAGGAACGGCTGGTCATCTTCGCCGAGAAGGCCGTCGTGGACCTGAAGACCAAGGACATCCAACTCATCGGCAACGTCCGCTGTGAGTCGAACCAGGGGGCACGGCTCTTCTCCGAGTCCCTCAACTGGTCCGCGGCGAACCGGCGGATCACGACCGACGCCCCGATCCTCATCGAAAAAGCCGGGCTCCAAATTCGGGGAAAGGGGATGGAGGCCGACACCGTCTTGGAGCGAATAATCATCCGTGAACGGATCGCCTCCGAGGTCACGCTGTCTGGAGGGGTGGAGCAACGGCAATGAGGCACTTCGCGGGATGGACATACGGTGCCCTCTTCCTCCTCTCCCTCTCCGCACCGTCTGCAATAGCTGGCGAAATTTTGCCCCAGGGCAAAGAGACAGGACGGCCCACCACCGTGACCGCCGGTCGTCTGGAGGTGAGCAGAAAAGAACGCCGGGCGATCTACACCGGAAATGTGGTGGCGACGACGGCTGACCTCACCGTCACCGCCGATCGGATGGAGTTCGATTTCGATGAGAAGATGGAAGCCGTCGAACGGATGGTGGCGATCGGCAACGTGGAGATCTCCCGGAGCGATGGAACCAGGGCGGTGGCAGAGCACGCGACCTATGACGTCCTCCAGGAACGGGTCGTGCTGGAAGGGAAAGCCGTCGCGTCGCGTCGGGGGAACAGGGTCAGCGGGAGGCGGATCACCCTGTTCATCAAAGAGGACCGCGAGGTTGTTCAAGGGGATGAGAGGGAACGCGTCACCGCCGTGATCCATCCGAAGCAGCAGCAGGACTAGGCGAGGTAAAGTCAGGCTGGTGAACCACGGGCCGAGCATCGGATCATGGAGGGACACTGCCGCGGATGGTCTTCGGGCCGAGGATTTGGTCAAGGCCTTCAAGGAGAGACGAGTCGTCTCGGGGGTGAGTATCTCCATCCGACCGGGCGAAGTGGTCGGATTGCTGGGACCGAACGGTGCGGGGAAGACGACGACGTTCTATATGATCCTTGGCCTGGTTCGGCCCGACGGTGGTCGTGTGATGTTGAATGGCGAAGAGATTACCCCCCTGCCCGTCTACGAGCGGGCTCGACGCGGGATAGGGTTTCTCCCCCAGGAGGCATCGGTCTTCCGCCGGCTGACGGTCAAGGAGAATCTGATGGCCATTCTCGAGATGCTTCCGCTGAGCGGGGCGGAGCGCATGGAACGAGCAGAGCATCTGCTCCACGAACTGAGCATCGCGCACCTCGCCGACGCACCAGCCTATAGCCTCTCGGGGGGGGAGCGGCGGCGGACCGAGATCGCGCGCGCCCTGGCGACGTCCCCGACGTTTATCCTCCTGGATGAACCGTTTGCCGGGATCGATCCCATTGCCGTCTGCGATCTTCAAGCCCTGTTGATGCAGTTGAAGCGTCGGGGGATCGGTTTCCTCATCACCGATCACAATGTGCGAGAGACCTTGCAAACCGTCGACCGGGCCTATATCATCCATCACGGAGAGGTGCTGTTGTCTGGGACGGCGTCGGAGTTGGCCGCCGATCAAAAGGCTCGAGAGATCTACCTGGGAGAGCGTTTCACCTTGTAAGGTGAACTGAACAGCCATGGGCATAGAGCTTCGCCTCAGCCTGCGTCAAACCCAGCGGATGATCATGACCCAATCGCTGCAACAGGCCATTGGTCTGCTGCAGCTTTCTCGACTGGAGTTGATCCAGGCGGTCCGACAGGAACTGGAAGAGAATCCGATCCTGGAGGAAGAGCTTGTATTGGAAGACGGGCGGGTTTCGACAGAGGCGCCCGCGGATGAAGAGCGGACACAGGACGAGGACCGCATCTCGGATTTTGACTGGGAGAGCTACCTGCAGGATGCCTCAGACTATCGCCGGGAATATCCGCGCGAGGAGGTCGAGCATTGGTCTCCCGAGGAGCGCCTGACCCGACCTCGCTCTTTGGCCGACCATCTTGTTTTTCAACTTCACCTGTCCACCTCGGATGCGGTCCTCATCCAATGGGCCAACGAAATCATCGGCAGTCTTGACGAGAACGGATATCTCAAGGCCAGCCTGGAAGAGGTGCGGGGAAAGGTATCCGCGCCACTCTCGGTGTTGGAGGATGCGCTCAGGTTGGTCCAGAGCTTCGATCCCGTCGGCGTGGCCGCGCGCGACCTGCGGGAGTGTCTCCTCCTGCAAGTCGACAGTTTGAATGGCGGGCCAGAGGTCACCCTGGCACGGACCCTCATCGCTGATCACCTGGCGGACCTGGAAGGGCGCTATCTCACCAGGATCGCGGAGAAGCTCAAGGTCCCGATCAAGGCGGTACAAGATGCCGTCCTCCTGGTCTGTTCCCTCGAGCCGAAGCCAGGGCGCACCTTCAGCACCGAGGAGCCGCGCTACATTACCCCCGACGTCCACATCCTCAAGATCGATGATCGCTTCTTGGTCGTCCTCAATGAGGACGGTCTGCCCCGCCTTCGGATCAGCTCCTACTACCGAGGGCTCTTGGGCAAGGGGCGAACGAATTCCAAGGAGACCCGGGAGTACGTCGAAGGGAAGATGCGGTCCGCCCTCTGGCTGATCCGCTCCATTGAGCAGCGCCAGCGCACCCTCTATAAGGTGACCGACTCGATCGTGAAATTTCAACGACAGTTCCTGGAGAAGGGGATCACCGAGATGCGGCCTCTGACCCTCAAGGAGGTGGCGGAAGATATCAGCATGCACGAGTCGACCGTCAGCCGCGTGACCACCAACAAGTACGTGCACACCCCGCAAGGTCTCTTTGAACTCAAGTACTTCTTTCACCGGGGGGTCCAGGCCGTCGATGGCGAGGCCGTGTCTTCACTCACCGTCAAGGAACTGGTCCGGCGGCTGCTCACGGCGGAAGACACGGGGAAGCCCCTCTCGGACCAGAAAATTGTCGAGATGTTGCGGCAACAGGGGATCGAGATCGCCCGTCGGACCGTTGCCAAGTATCGGGGACAGCTCAAGATCCCTTCCTCCAGCCGGCGCCGAAGATACTAGCCTTCTCCAACTTCTTCCCTCTGTTCCCTTCCCGAGGAGCTAACCATGCAGATCTCTCTCACGGGGCGTAATCTGGAGGTCACCGAGGCCCTGCGGCGATATGCGGAAGAGAAGGTGGGGAGGCTGCAGAGATACCTTGAAAGGATCACATCGGCCCATATCATCCTCTCCGTGGAGAAGTATCGCCAGGTCGCCGAGGTGACGCTCCGGGTGAGGGATCTGACCATCCGCGGGGAAGAGAGCAGTGAGGATCTCTATGCCTCGATCGACTTGGTTGTGGAGAAGCTGGAACGCCAGGTGCAAAAGTACAAGGGGAAGATCCAGGCGCATGCCAGTCGGGGCGGGAGACCTCAAGACATCATCTCGTCTCCCGAGGAGGAGCCGCGGGTCGTGAAGACCAAACGCTTTGCCATCAAACCCATGACCCTCGATGAGGCCATCCTGCAGATGGACCTGCTGGGTCACGATTTCTACGTCTTCCGCAATGCACAGACCGATGAGGTCAATGTGCTGTACCGTCGCCACGAAGGCAACTACGGCCTGATCGAGCCCGGATCGTAGACATCGTTCACAGCTCACGGTTCACGGTTTCTTGCGGCATTGCCGTCTCTGCCACTGCGCGCTGTGAACGGTCGGCAAGGAACTCATATGGAATTCATCATCGTTACAGGAATGTCGGGCGCCGGGAAGAGCCTGGCGATCAAGACCCTGGAGGACCTGGGCGTCTTCTGTGTGGACAATCTGCCTGCCACCCTCATTCCGACGGTGGCGGATCTTTGTGCCCACTCAGAACGGCGCGTCGAACGCGTCGCCTTCGTGGTCGATGTTCGGGAGGGAGAGTTCCTCGGTCCCCTGCAGGATGTCCTGGCCACCCTCAGGCAGCACGGCCACACCGTTCGCATCCTCTTCCTGGAGGCGGATGACCAGGTGTTGCTCCGACGGTTCAGCGAGAGCCGTCGGCCACACCCGCTCGCCCCCCAAGGCTCCGTGCTCCGGGGGATCAGCCTGGAGCGGGATCGGATGGCTTCCCTCAAGGCCGAGGCGGATATGGTGGTCGAGACAAGCGGCCTCACCATCCATGACCTCCGCAGGCTCTTGGTCGCTGCCTTCCGCGACGATCAACCCGGCGGCACCAAGACGGCGATCACCGTGGTCTCGTTCGGATACCGACATGGCCTTCCACCCGATGCCGACCTGGTCTTGGATCTCCGGTGTCTGCCCAATCCTCACTTTCGGGAGGAGTTGCGGCCCCTGACCGGACGCGACCCCAAGGTGGCCGAGTTCCTCCTTGAAGACGCCAAGGCCCGATCCTACTTGGAGGAGCTTTTGCAATTCCTTCGCTTCGCCTTGCCGTATTACGTCCAGGAAGGAAGGGCCTATCTCACGATTGCCTTGGGCTGCACCGGTGGTCGGCACCGGTCGGTGAGCGCCGCCGAGTTTCTGGCCCGGCAGCTTCAGGGGGATGGGCGGGAGGTGGGAGTCCGGCATCGCGACATCGACAAAGAGTAGGTCGATGGATGAAGTCGCTGGGACCCCAACGGTGTTTCAGTCCAGCCGTTGGCGTCTGTTGGTGGACGAGCCCCGGGATGGTCCCACCAACATGGCCGTCGATGAAGCGCTGGCACTCGGGTGCGACCGGGGATGGAGTCCTCCTACCCTTCGCGCATACCGGTGGACCATCCCCACGGTCTCGCTGGGGGTCAACCAATCCATTGAGGGAGAGGTAAACCTCACTGCCTGTCGTGAGCGACGAGTCCCTGTGGTGCGCCGTCCCACGGGGGGCCGAGCCCTGCTGCACGATCGGGAGCTCACCTATAGCCTGGCCATTCCCATCCTGCGCGGAAGCCGGAGCGTCCTCCACGACTATCGGTGGATCAGTCACTGTCTCCTCCTCGCCTTGCAGAGACTGGGGGTGGCTGCGACTTTGAGTCGCGGAGATCCCCCCAAACGGGAGACCGGGGGATTGTGCTTCCTGTCCTCTGCCCGGTATGAGATCGCGGTCAACGGGCGCAAGCTGATCGGGTCGGCGCAGCGGCGGTTGAGCGGCGCGCTCCTTCAACACGGATCCCTCTTGATCGAGATAGAGCACCCCGCATGGAACGCGCTCTTCCCTCAGGGACGAGACCTCGAAGCGCGGGCGACGGCTCTCAGGGTTCTACTCGGGCGCTCCCCCGGGTGGGAGGAATTGGTTGAGGCGCTTCGGGCGGGATTCGAGGCGGGGGCGGCCGTTACCCTAGAGCCGGGAGGACTGACATCCCAAGAGGAGAGCGTGGTTCAGGAGCTGGTGGTCAAGCGGTATGGAGCCACCGACTGGACCTTCCGCCGGTAACACACGCCAAGTGCTTCTTTTCCGGGCGGATGGCCCGTGAGTTGCACCTTGACACTCCTCGTGGTCTTTGATACGCTCAAGCCGGGAATTGCATGATTTTCTTGGGGTTAGAGGCTTTTCCGGAGAAGTGACGTCAGCATGGAGAAGCGAAAGGGGCTTCAGGCCGCCCTGGGTTACGTCCAGCAGGGAAAGCTGGACCAGGCCGTCGCGGAATATCAGGCGATCCTAAGAACCGACCCGAACAACTGCAACGTGCTCAACGCCCTCGGGGATCTTTCCGTCCGGATTGGGCATAAGGCCGAGGCCATCGGGTATTTCAAGCGCCTGGGGGAGGTCTACCGGCTTGATGGCCTACACGTCCGGGCGATTGCCGTTTACAAGAAGATCCTCAGGCTCGACCCCTCGCATATGGAAGCCTCCCTGGCCTGTGCCGAGATGTATGCCGAGCAGGGGCTGACTTCGGATGCGAAACTCCAGTTCCAGGCCCTGGCCGACCAGTGCGTCAGGAATGGAGATACGTTCGCGGCCTTGGACATGTATGGGAAGATGATCCTGGTAGAGCCGGGACATCAGCCAACCCTCTCCAGGATTTCAGATCTTCTCGCGAAGGCGGGGCGGCTGGACCAGGCCCTGGCCAAACTCAAGACCCTGGAGGATCGCCTCGTCACCGCGGGGCACGCCGATGCCATCCGACAAATTTACCAAAAGACGGTTGAGCTCCTGAAATCGCAACGTCGGGGGGCCGAGGCGACGCTTCTGGCTGAGCGGCTTGCCTCCCTCGACCCGTCCGTGGCGGAGGCGAAGATTGACGAAGCGTTGGCGATGGCTTTGCCCGGAGGGGAAAATCACCCGAAGCCGGCAGTCGAAGCCGGCACCCTCGTCGAAGAGGCCCCCTCCCTAGAGATCCTCCCGGCACTCTCTGAGGTGCAAGAAGACTCCCAACCCCTCGCCCCGGCCGCCCAACTCGGGGGATGGCTCGATGGAGGGCCAGGAGGGGTGGCCGAGGAGATCGCCGAACAGGCTGAGGAGCATGCGGCTCCGGGCATGCTGGAGGTGGATATCGCGGCCCGGGAGGAGGGCCCATCTGAAGAGGCCATCGAAGCGGTCACGATCGAACTCGAGGCCCCGCATGGCTCCGAAACGGTGACGCCGCAACTCGAGCCGTCTGCACCGCCGAGTGAACTCGTCGGGTCGGAGACGGTCGAGGATGAGCTGCATGAGGCTCGGTTCTACCTTGAGCAGGGGATGTTGCAGGAGGCCCGAGACAGTCTCCAGCGGATCCTCCGTCGGGATCCGGAACATGCGGTGGCCAAGCAGCTCTTGGCGGAGATCGAGCGGGGTGCGGGCAGGCCAAAGCGGCAGGAACGCCCTCCGGCGAGCGACAAGAAACACTCCGTATTCCGAGTGATGGAGGGGAAGACTCCGCAGGAGGAATATGTCGATTTTGCCGGGGAGCTGAGCGAGGCGCTGAGCGAAGATGATGAGACACCCTTGCCGCCGGATCTCGAGCCGGAAGTGAAGCAGATGCTGCACGAGCTCCAGCGAGGCATACGTGATCAACTCGATGCGGCCGACTATGAGACCCATTACGATCTCGCGATTGCGTTCAAGGACCTGGGGCTTTACGATAGGGCCATCGGAGAATTACGACTGGCGGCCAACGATGCGGCCTATCGGGTGCGATGCGCGAGCCTCCTGGGCCTCTGCTATCTGGCCAAGGGTGAGCCGGAGCGGGCGGTCCAGGAGCTTCTCAAGGGCGTTGCAGCGACAGAGGCGGGCACCGAAGAACGGTGGGGGACCCTCTACGATCTCGCGACGGCGTATGAGGCGCTCGGGAACGGGAAGAAGGCCCTCGAAACCCTGCTGGCCATCCAGAGCGAGATGCCGAAATTTCGGGACATCCGCGTTCGGGTCCGGGACCTGCGAAACACTCTTGATGCCAGCCGGGGGTCCTCTCGCTGAGTTCCGTCCTCTCCGTCGCATGATGCCAGGTGGCCTTCAGTGAATCTGCCGAATACGCTGAGCCTCGTTCGAATCTTCCTGGTTCCCTTCCTGGTCGTTTTCCTGATTGCGAGCGCTGAGCCCCGCAATTATCCGGCGGCGGCCATTTTCCTGGCGGCGGTCTTCACCGACTGGCTGGACGGTCGCATCGCCCGAAGCCGGAAACAGGTGACGACCCTCGGGCAGCTCTTAGATCCCATCGCCGACAAGCTATTGATCGCGGCGGCGCTCATCTCTCTCGTGGGGATCGGGAGGGTATCATCCTGGGTGGCGACGGTCATCATCGGGCGAGATATCGCCATCACCGGGCTCCGGGGTATTGCGGCTTCCCAGGGGCTGATCATCGCCGCGTCTCAGCTCGGGAAGTACAAGATGGCGGCAGAGGTGGTTGCGGTTATCTTGCTGATCCTCGATGCTCCCTTCCTCAGTGTGGGCGGCGTTGCGCTTGGGGTCGCGGTGGTCCTGAGCGTGGTGTCGGGCATCGACTACTTTGCGCGGTTCTGGAGGCAGCTCGGTCTCGGGGTGACGGTCCAGACCAGGGGGGAGTGACGTGACCCTCGTCGTCCAGAAGTACGGCGGGACCTCGGTGGGAGACGTCGGGCGAATCCAGCGCGTCGCCAGGCGGATCGTGGAGACGAAAAGGGCTGGACAGGACGTGGTCGTCGTGGTATCCGCCATGGCTGGAGAGACCGATCGCCTCCTTCAGCTGGCCCACGAGATCGCCGAATCCCCGAATGAGCGGGAGCTGGATGTCATCCTGGCCACGGGAGAACAGGTGGCGATCGGGCTCCTCTCGTTGGCCATTCAGGCCTCCGGCGCCAAGGCTCGCTCCTTCACCGGGACGCAGGTGCGAATTCTCACCGACAACGTGCACACCAAGGCCCGGATTCTCAATATCGACGTCGAGCGGATCCGGCAGGCGCTCCGCGAGGGGAAGATCGCCATCGTGGCGGGCTTTCAAGGGGTCAGCGCCGAGGACGAAGTCACGACCCTGGGTCGCGGCGGCTCGGATCTCACCGCCGTCGCGTTGGCCGCGGCCCTGAGCGCAGACGTCTGCGAGATCTACACGGATGTGGAGGGCGTCTACACAGCGGATCCCAGTCTGGTCCCCACGGCTCGCAAGCTCCCCCGGATTTCGTTCGAGGAGATGATCGAGATGGCCAGCCTGGGGACGAAGGTGCTCCAGGCACGGGCCGTCGAATATGCCAAGAACTACAACGTGTCTGTCCACGTGCGATCGAGCTTTTCCGAGAACCGAGGGACCTTGGTGGTGCAGGAGGACCCAGACATGGAAAAGGTGATGGTCTCGGGGATTGCCTATGACCGGAAGGAGGCAAAGATCACCATTACCCGGGTGGTGGATCGCCCCGGGATCGCCGCCAAACTCTTCGGGAGGGTGGCAGAGGCGGGGATCGTGGTGGACATGATCGTACAGAACATCAGCCAGGACGGACACACCGACATCTCCTTCACCGTCCCGAGGACCGATTTTCACAAGGCGATGGAGCTCGTCAAGGGCCTGGCGAGAGAGATCGGGGCGGACCAGGTCCTGGGAGACGATCGGATCGCCAAGGTGTCGATCGTGGGGGTCGGTATGCGGACCCACTCCGGGGTCGCCGCCAAGATGTTTGCCGCCCTGGCTGCGGAGAAGATTAACATCATGATGATCAGCACGTCAGAGATCAAGGTGTCCTGCGTGATCGAGGAAAAGTACACGGAGTTGGCGGTGCGCGTGCTCCACGATGTCTTTCGGCTGGAGTCGCAATCGGCGGGGGGGCGATGAGGGTGCCGGTCTTCGCTCCTGCCGATGCCGCGCTCGCCTTGCTCCTCTTATCCGTCCTGGTCCTCATCGCCGTCCGGGATATCGGACCCATGGAAGCGGGATCGGGTTTCGCCATTTCCGCACCCTCGGCCATCGAGCGGATCCCGGACATGGGCTCGAAGGGCCTGCGAGAGATCCGTCCATATCTGACTGTGGAGGAGGAGAGATGGCCTACCAAGTGAAGCTCCCGGTCTTTGAGGGGCCGTTAGACCTACTCCTGCATCTCATCCGCGGGAACCAAATCGATATCTACGATATTCCCATCGCGCGGATCACCGATGAATACTTCCAGTATCTCACCCTGCTCCACGAGCTCGATCTCGAGGTGGCCGGAGAGTTTCTCGTCATGGCGGCGACGTTGGTGTACATCAAGTCCAGGACGTTGTTGCCGGTCGAGCCCTCCGTCGATGGGGAGGCGGTTGAGGAGGATCCCCGGACCCCCCTGGTCGATATGCTTCTAGAGTACGAGCGCTTCCGGGCTGCCGCCGAGACGCTGGCGGTCCGGGAGGATGGACAGCGACTCTTCTTCTTCCGCTCCACGCCTCTCGATATTCCACCCGACGGAGGGACGCTCGAGGTCAGCCTCTTCGATCTCCTCGCGGCTTTTCGGGACGTCCTGAAGCGCGTCGACGATCAGGGCGCGCTCACGCTGGTGCCTCGACCGGTGACGACGGCGGAGCGGATGGTCGCCATCCTCGACCAAGTGGCGCTCCAGGGCTCCGTGGCCTTTCAGGCCCTGTTTCCTCAGACGCCTGATCGCTCGCTGGTGATTTCGACCTTCCTGGCGCTGTTGGAGCTCTTGCGGCAGGGAGCAGTGCGGGTCCGGCAACGCGCCCCCTTCACCGAGATTATGATCGTAAAGGCGGCCGCATGAGCCAGGACGCCCCGGCGATCTTGGAGGCGGTTCTGTTCGCCTCCCCCGACCCGCTCTCGATCGAGCAGCTGCAGGCGATCCTGGGCGAGGAGAAGGCAAAGATCGTTGAGAGCCTGGACTCCCTGAGGGATGACTACGAGAAGAGGGGTTCGGGCCTCACGATCCTTCAGGTCGCCGGCGGCTATCGGATGGCGACCCGATCTGAGCTGCACCCCTGGGTGAGCCGACTGGCCCAGACGCGACCGACCAGGCTGTCCCGCCCGGCGCTTGAGACGTTGGCCATTATCGCTTACCGGCAGCCGATCACCAAGGCCGAGATCGAGGCGATCCGGGGCGTGCTGGTGGATGCCGTCCTGAAGACCCTCATGGAACGGGAGCTCGTCCGGATCCTCGGGCGCAAGCGAGAGGTAGGTCGGCCGCTGCTCTACGGCACCACGCGGACATTCCTGGAATACTTCGGTTTCCAGGATCTTGCGGACCTCCCCTCTACCCAGGAGCTCGAGGTCCTCGTCCCTGCCGGCCAGGAGGCAGATGGCGCCCTCAAGACGGCGCGAGAAAACCCTTGAAGCCGTCTTGGATTCCTCCCTATAATGGCCAGGCTTCAGATCGAGACGTAGGCGGAGAAGCGATAGAGAGAGACGAAAATGGGAATCGAGGAATTTCGACGGCAGATCGATGCCATCGATAGCCAGATCCTGGAGCTCCTGAATCGGCGAGCCGAGGTCGTGGTGCGCGTGGGGGAGGAGAAGGCCAAGGGCAACATCGCTTACCATTCCCCGCAGCGGGAGGGAGAGATCATCGATCGCCTCACGCGGGAGAGCCGGGGACCCTTCCCAGGCAGGGCGGTCAAGGCGGTCTACCGAGAAATCCTCTCCGCCTGTCTCTCGCTGGAGCAGGCGCTGAAGGTGGCCTACCTCGGGCCTCAGGCCACCTTCACCCACATGGCGTGCATGGAGCGATTCGGCCTGCTGGCGGAATACATCCCGCTCCGGGGCATAGGCGAGGTCTTTGCCGAGGTGGAAAAGGGGAAGGCGGACTATGGGGTCGTGCCGGTCGAGAACTCGACTGAAGGCGTGGTGAGTCATACCCTCGACATGTTCGTCGATTCGGACCTGAAAATCTGCGGCGAGATCCTCATGGAGGTGGCTCACCACCTCCTGTCGAAGGCCGGGGAGAAGGGCCGGATCGTCACGATCTACTCCCATCCCCATGCGATCGCCCAATCCCGGAAGTGGCTCGAGGCAAACATGGCGGGGGTCACGCTTCGCGAGGTGCACTCCACGGCGGCGGCAGCCGAGCTTGCCGCGCAGGATGAGACGGCGGGTGCCATCGCGTCCGAGCTGGCGAGCCGGCTCTACGATCTCAAGGCCGTTGCGTCCCGGATTGAAGATAGCCCGTATAATTTCACGCGCTTCCTGATCATCGGGCAGTCACCGTGCGCCGTCACCGGTCAGGACAAGACCTCGATCCTCTTTACAGTTCGGGACCGGGTGGGTGCGCTCTACCGGATGCTGGAGCCCTTCGCCAAGAATCAGATCAACCTGACCAAGATCGAGTCGCGACCCTCCCGCTACCGGGTCTGGGAGTACATCTTCTATGTGGATTTCGAGGGGCATATCGAGGATGCGCCGGTGAAGGCGGCCCTGGAGGGGCTGCAGGATGAATGCCTCTTCCTGAAGGTCCTGGGCTCGTACCCCAAGGAGCCGCTCCGCACCAAGAGCTAGAGTGACGGGTGAATAGTGACTAGCCACCACCAACCACCGCATGAACGGCAACGATGACGCGTGAAGGACAGACGATGAACCGCCAGGTGAAATCGCTGAAAGAGTTGGCGCGGCCTCAGGTACTCGAGCTGGTCCCGTACAGCCCGGGGAGGCCGATGGAGGAGGTGGAGCGGGAGCTCGGGCTCGATGACGTCCTCAAGCTCGCCTCCAACGAGAATCCCCTGGGTCCCTCGCCGCTGGCGCTGCAGGCCATTCGAGAGGCGCTTCAAGGGCTGCACCGGTACCCCGATGGCGGCTGTTATGCCCTACGTCAGGGGCTCAGTCGGCGCCTCGGGCTTCACCCCGAGGAGCTCTGTTTCGGTAACGGGAGCAATGAGCTGTTGGAGCTCGTCACCCGAGCCTTCCTGGGACCGGGGGATGAGGCGGTCATGGGTCAACCGGCCTTTGTCGTCTATCGCAGTGTCTGCCAGGCCGTGGGAGGCCACATCCGGGAGGTTGCTCTGAAGGATTTCACGCACGATCTTCGCGGGATGCTCAAGGCCGTGACCGACCGGACCAAGCTGGTGTTTCTAGGCAACCCCAATAATCCGACCGGGACGTGCGTCTCGCCGAGCGACCTGGACGATTTTGTGCGGGCGGTTCCACCCGATGTCATCGTGGTTGTGGATGAGGCGTATCGGGAGTATGTTCCCCGGTATCTCCAGCCAGATCTTCTTCGATATGTCCGGGAGGGACGCCATCTCTTGGCCCTCAGGACCTTTTCGAAGGCGTACGGTCTCGCGGGACTGCGGATCGGGTACGGCATCGGCTCACCCGAGATGGTGGAGCTTCTGAACCGGGTGCGGCAGCCCTTCAACGTCAACGCCTTGGCCCAGAAGGCGGCCTTGGCTGCCCTGGACGATGCGGCCCACCTCGAGGAGACGCTTCGAATCACCGAGGCCGGACGTAAGACCATGCAGTTCCGCCTCGACGAATTGGGACTTGTCGGCATCCCGAGTGTCACCAACTTCATCCTGGTCAACGTCGGGGTGGAAGGTAGGGCGGTCGCGGACGCCCTCCTGCAGAGCGGGGTCATCGTTCGATCCATGGAGGGGTATGGTCTGCCCACGTATATTCGCGTAACGGTGGGGACACCGCAGGAGAATAGCCGGGCTCTCCAGGTCCTGGCCGAAGTGCTCGGCACGGTGGGGGCGGCGGCGAGGTCTCCGGGTCCCACAGAGGGGAGAAGCAAGAGATGATCATCGTGATGCGCTCTACTGCCACCCAGGCGGACATCGACCAGGTGGTGGAGCGAATTACCCAACACGGCCTCAAGCCCCACATCTCGAGAGGGGAGGAGCGGACCATCATCGGGGCCATCGGGGATGAGCGGGTCCTTCGAAACGTCCCCTTTGAGGCCCTCCCCGCCGTCGAGAATGTCCTCCCCATTTTGAAGCCCTTCAAGCTCGCCAGCCGAGACTTCAAGACCGAGCC
This sequence comes from Candidatus Methylomirabilota bacterium, assembly GCA_022615475.1. GTDB lineage: Bacteria > Methylomirabilota > Methylomirabilia > Methylomirabilales > CSP1-5 > CSP1-5. The sequence continues at coordinate 14,975 of JAKEGQ010000177.1, forward strand.
AAGCGTCGTAGAGGTCAATGGCGTAGCGATAGGCGGGGAGCGGCTCGCCGTCATTTCCGGCCCATGCTCGGTCGAGGGCCGCGAGATGCTGCTCGATACGGCGATCAAGGTCAAAAATGCGGGGGCCACCCTGCTCCGAGGGGGGGCCTTTAAGCCGAGGACCTCGCCGTATTCGTTTCAGGGGCTCGGCGAGGAGGGGTTGAGATACCTGGCCGAGGTGCGGGAGGTGACCGGCCTGCCGGTCGTCACCGAGTTGATGGACCCTCGGGATGCCGAGCTCGTGATGAAGTATGCCGACATGGTCCAGATCGGGGCCAGGAACATGCAGAACTTCCGTCTCCTCAAGGAGGTGGGCATCTACCGCAAGCCGGTCCTCCTCAAGCGGGGGATGAGCTCGACAATCAAGGAACTCCTGATGTCTGCCGAGTACATCATGTCCGAGGGAAATTATAATATTGTCCTCTGCGAGCGGGGCATTCGAACCTTCGAGGACTACACCCGGAACACACTGGACCTTTCGGCGGTCCCGTCGCTGAAGCAGCTCTCGCACCTGCCGGTCATCGTCGATCCAAGTCACGCCGCCGGCAAATGGGATCTCGTGGCCCCGTTGACGCTGGCGGCCATTGCCGTGGGGGCGGACGGGGTCATGGTCGAGGTCCATCCCCAACCCGAGGTGGCCCTATCCGACGGGCCGCAGGCTTTGATCCCTGTCCGGTTCGCCAGACTGATGGAACAAGTGCGGGCCCTGGCGCCTGTCGTTGGACGGCGCCTCTGACCACAGACCGGAGACCGGAGACAGGAGCAAGGGAGGGTGGGAAACACTAAGTGGCAACTCCAGTCTCATAGTTCCAGTCTCCAGTCCCTGTGAACCGTGAACGACTCGACTAAACGCGTCGAAGTCCGTGAACCGTTGTTCCAGCGCATGACGGTGATCGGCGTGGGGCTGATCGGCGGGAGTCTGGCTCGGGCCTGCCGAGGCGGGCTCGCACGCCGCGTCGTCGGCCTCGACGCCGACCCGATCAATCTGAATCGCGCGATCGGCCTGGGCCTGGTAGATGAGGTGGGCGATCTTCCCGTCGGGGTAGCGGGAGCCGACCTCGTCGTCGTGGCCGTCCCCGTCGGGGCGTTGGCGGAGGTGGTCCGAGCCGCTGCGCCCCATCTCGCGCCCGGGTGTATTGTGACCGACGTGGGAAGTGTGAAGGGAGATCTCGTCGCCGAGGTGGAGAGAGAGATGCCTCCGGGACGAGCCTACGTTCCCGCCCACCCGATCGCCGGGACCGAGCGCTCTGGACCCGAGGCCGCCTCGGCCGAACTCTTTCGCGGCAGCCTGTGCGTGCTCACGCCGACGTCCCGGACCCCGGAGGCGGCCCTCACGAAGGTCATGCGCCTGTGGGAAGGAGTGGGGTCCCGCGTGGTCCGGATGGACCCCTTTCGGCATGATCAGATCTTCGCGCTGGTCAGCCATCTGCCGCATGTCGTGGCCTACGCGCTGATCGGAACCGTGCTGAATGGCGCGGACGACGGGGAGGAAGTTCTACGGTTCAGCGGCGGTGGGCTTCGGGATTTCACCCGGATTGCGGCATCGCATCCGGTCATGTGGCGTGACATCCTAATCCGAAATCGCGGGGAGGTCCTGGACTCCATCGCGCGATTCCGGAAGGTCCTGGAGCGGATCGAGGAGATGATTCGGACACAGGATACGGTTCGGTTGGTAGAGGAGTTCCAGCGGGCTAAAGAGGCGCGCGAGCAACTTCGGTGAGAGCGGTCTCCCTTCCACGGCGTGAAGTGGCGGTCCTCGTCGGGCTCAGGCGGCCTCACCAGTCCCGTTGGGAGGCCGAGGATTCCCTGGAGGAGCTGGCTCAGCTGGCGATCTCGGCAGGGGCCGAGCCCGCGTTCCGCGTCCTCCAGGAACGGTCTCTGCCCAACCCCCGCACCCTGATCGGTCCGGGCAAGGCCGAAGAGGTCAGGGCGATCTGCGAGGAGGGGGTGGACCTCGTGATCTTTGACGATGACCTGACCGGGTCCCAGCAGCGAAATCTCGAAGGAGTCCTCGGGCGAAAGGTCATTGACCGGACTGGACTCATTCTGGATATCTTCGCCCAGCGCGCCCGCTCCAAGGAGGGCAAGCTTCAAGTCGAGCTTGCCCAGCTCAAGTATGTCCTCCCCCGCCTCACCGGCCATGGCGTCGAACTGTCCCAGCTGGGAGGTGGCATTGGGACCCGGGGCCCGGGCGAGACCCAGCTTGAAGTGGATCGGCGGCGGATTCGGCGTCGCATCGTCAAGATCGAAGAGGAGCTTGAAAAAGTGCGACGGCATCGGGCGCTCTTGCGTCGGGGTCGGCAGAAGCAGGCCCTTCTGACCGCAGCGTTGGTGGGGTACACCAATGCGGGCAAATCGTCTCTACTCAATGCGCTGGCCGATGCGGCCCTTCCCGTCGCCGACAAGCTCTTTGTCACGCTGGACCCGACCGTACGGAAGGTGATTGTGCCCGGGGGCCGGGTGATTCTTCTCTCGGATACCGTAGGATTCATCCGGAAGCTCCCCCATCAGCTGGTGGCGGCGTTCAAGGCGACGTTGGAAGAGGTCCGGGCGTCGGATCTCCTCCTTCACGTCATCGATATTTCCCATCCCGATTGGCAAAATCAGGCACAGGCGGTGACGGCGGTCCTGGAAGAGCTTGGCGCAGGCGCAAAGCCGCTGATCAATGTGTACAACAAGATCGACAAGCTGCCCTCTCCAGAGGGGGTGGCCTTCCTCGCCCGGAAGCCTGGGTCGGTGGTGACCTCGGCGCGAACCGGGACCGGGCTTGTCGACCTCAAGCGCACCATTGCCGAGACCCTGAAGGCCGTTGAAGACGCCAAGGCCCGAGTGAGACGCCTTTCGGTATCCGCGCGTGACGAGGGGCACAGACGGTGATCATCAACCTCCCCAACGGGCTCACGGCTCTTCGCGTGCTGTTGACGCCGATGGTCGTCCTGTTCCTCCTCCGCGGGGAGTTCTCCTGGGCCCTGATCGTTTTTGTGCTGGCCGGCATTACGGATGCGCTCGACGGATTCCTGGCCCGCTCCTTACGGGAGAGGACGGAATTCGGGAGAATCCTCGATCCGGTCGCGGACAAGCTCCTGTTGGGCGCATCGCTCTTCACGTTGGGCGTTGTCGAACGTCTCCCCTTTTGGCTTCCGGTCATGGCCATCGGGAGAGACCTGGTCTTGATGGTGGGCTCCTGCATCCTCTACGCGACCAGTGGCCGCCTGGGGTACCCGCCGTCAACGACGGGGAAGCTCACCACGGGACTACAGATCCTTACGGTCCTGGTGGCTATGATGGGTGCGGAGGGGAGTGTGCGCCTCGATCCCCTCATCTGGGGAACGGCGATCGCGACCGTCCTCTCGGGTCTGGACTATTGCTACCGGGGGGCGGTCGAGATAATCTCCCGGTTGCGAA
>JAKEGQ010000178.1 GCA_022615475.1 Candidatus Methylomirabilota bacterium
GCGCCGCAGCAACTCTGCAATGTCCCGGGGCTTGCGCCGGGCCGACCGAGCGAGCGCGAAGGCGACCGGTGTGGCCAGATCGCCGAAGCCTGGCTCGGCGGGGTACTCCCAGACCACCTCGGGCCCCTCGACCGGCAGCACTTCACCTGCCTCTGCGGCCCGTCGCAGCAGCCGGCGTAAGTCCCCGCTGACCTCCTCCTTGATTTTGGCGAGTTGCGTCATTCTCGTGTGCACCGGTGAGCTAGGGCGAAGGGTAACGTAGATCTCGCACCGGGTCAATAAAAACTCAGGAGAACAAGGCCCTGGCACACCAATAAGCATTTACTGTACGGCCAAGCCTTTCGCGCTACCTCCTCTCTTTCCACTCGGAGTAGTCTGTCAGAGTGTGTCCCAGGATCCCCCTCTGGACTCCTGAATAAATAGTGCCAAAATGCCGTATTGACAGGTGACTATTCCGTCCCCTATTTTTTGATCTCCTCGCTATAAGACAGAAAAGACGGCTGGATTCGCTTGTTTAAGTGAGCACACATCGCCATCGTCCGATTGAGACCCACGGCGCACCCGGTTGAAGATTTTACTTGAAATCAAACGACGTTCTGGATAGTTTAGTGCCCCGTCCCGGGCCGTCATCAAGTGGGGGCATCCCGTAAGAGGCGGAGAGGCTTTCGTGGCGACCTTCACGTGCCGTATCGCGACAGCCGGGGGAAGGGTCCTGATCCAGGACCGGCAGGCCGCGAGCGCCGACCGGGCGCGGCGCCAGCTGGAGGCCGAAGGCTACTACGTCTTCCACGTCCTTCCACACACCTCTCGATCCCTCTTCCGCATCTCTCTCCCATCTGCGTGGAGACGAGTCCGAAAGAAGGACCTCCTGATTCTCAACCAGGAATTGCTCGCCTTGATCAAGGCGGGCCTGCCAATCCTATCCGCCCTCGACCTCGTCATGGCAAGACAAACCCACCCCCGTCTCCGGGGGGTCCTGGAAAAGCTCCGAGAGGCCGTGAAGGGAGGCGCCTCATTGTCCGATGCAGCAGAGCAGCACCCCGACATCTTCTCCCCCCTCTATGTGGCATCGCTCAGGGTCGGCGAAAAGAGCGGGGAGCTGCCGGAGGCGCTGGCGCGATACATTGCCCACCTCAAGCGGGTCATTGTCCTGCAAAAGAAGCTCGGTTCGGCCCTGCTGTACCCGGCGATGCTCCTCGTGCTGACCATCGCGGTCGTCATCTTCCTGCTCACCGTGGTCGTCCCGTCCTTCTCGCAGATCTACCTGGACTTCGAGGCGCAACTCCCGTACGCGACCCGGCTTCTCCTGTCCTTGACGGGCCTGATCCGCGATTACCTCCTGATCGTCCTCCCCCTCCCTCTCCTCGGCCTGCTCGGCCTATGGCAATGGCGCCGGACGAGGGGTGGCCGACTCAGCCTCGACCGGATCTTCCTGCGCCTCCCCCTGCTTGGTCCCATCATCCAGCGGCTCTCCCTCGCGACCTTCTGCCGAACTCTTGGGACGGTCTCCGCCGGGGGGATGCCGATGGTGCCGGCCCTCGAGGTCGCCGCGGGGTCTGTGCATAACCGGGCCGCTCAAGCGGCGCTTCACCGGGCCATTCCCGTGGTGACAGGGGGGGCCTCGATTGCGGCGGCGCTGGAACAGGTCAAGGCGGCTCCGCCCCTGGTCCTAGAGATGGTGAGTGTCGGCGAACGGACCGGCGGGCTGGAGGAGATGCTACATCACGTGGCGGACTTCCTTGAGGAAGAGCTGGACTACCATCTGTCCGCGCTGGCCACCGCCCTCGGGCCGGCCGTCATGGTCACCATGGGTCTTTTCGTCGCGGCAATCGTGATCACCATGTACCTCCCGATCTTTCATCTCGCATCGGTCGTCCGATAGGGGAAACGACGTGGCAGCGATCAAGCGCCTCAGAGACGTCCTGATCGAAGGAGGGTGGCTGAGCCCCGAACTCGTCGGCGAGGCGGAAGGCCGGGGGCTCGACGGGTCGAGCTTCGCGGCGTACCTGTTGGAAGCGGCCCATCTCACCGAAGAGGAACTGGCCCAGGCTCGGGCCAGGCAGTATGGGCTCTCGTACATCGACCTGACCTCCGTCGGGGCGGAGATGGACCTCGCGAAACGGCTTCCTCCGGCCCTCCTCAGGAGCGGGGCGTTCCTCCCCTTCCGCCGGAGCGACGGCCAGCTCGCCGTCGCCCTGGCCGACCCGAGCGATCTCCCCGCCCTCGACGAACTGCGGCTCTGCCTTGGGGAGACCGAGATGGTAGTCGCCTCGCGCACCCAGATCCGGGCCAAGATTCAAGGGGGGGAAACCGCGGAGCAGGTCCTTCAGGAGCTGAGCCAGGACCTGCAGCTTTCGCTGGTGGCAGAGGATGAACAGGCACCGCTGACCCTCGACCGGGTCAAGGAGGATCACAGCCCCATCATCAAGCTGGTGGATACCATCATCCTGAACGCTATCGACCGGCGAGCCAGCGACATTCATCTCGAGGGAACAGAGCGTCATCTGCTCGTCAAGTATCGGATTGATGGGACACTCTATGCGGCCATGGACCCCCTCGACCGGCGTTACCAGGAGGCGATCGTCTCGCGGATAAAGATCATGGCCGAGCTGAACATCGCCGAGTGCCGGGTTCCCCAGGATGGCCGATTCAAGCTCCGCCTCAACCGGAGGACGATCGACTTTCGCGTCTCCGTCATGCCCAGCGAGTTCGGCGAGGCCGTGGTCATCCGGGTCCTGGATAAAGAGGCTATCACCGTCGAACTCAGCGAGCTCAAGCTCGAGCGGCTCGGGTTCCCCGAAGCCGACCTCAAGCGATTCCGGCACACGATCCACCGGCCCCACGGGATGATCCTGGTCACCGGCCCCACCGGGAGCGGCAAGACCACCACGCTGTATGCCGCCATCTCGGAGATCAATCGGGGGGAGGACAAGTTTGTCACCATCGAGGATCCCATCGAGTACCAGCTCCAGAACGTGGTGCAGATCCCGGTGAACGAAAAGAAGGGACTCACGTTCGCGCGGGGCCTCCGGTCGATCCTCCGCCACGATCCAGACAAGATCATGGTCGGAGAGATCCGAGACCCCGAGACGGCCCA
>JAKEGQ010000179.1 GCA_022615475.1 Candidatus Methylomirabilota bacterium
CTGATTCTTGAACCGGATCACCCCCTTATTGGCGGGATCGTAATAGAAGGCAAAGGTAAATCGTTGGCCGTGGTGATTCAGGTGGGTGATCGTGTAGAGGATGGATCCACTTTCTTGAGTCTGATCAATGTCCGCGAGCGCATGCACTTCGAAATTCTCTCCCCCGTGTCCAAAGATGATGGCGTCATTCCTGATCTCGAAGTAGCGGTCGGCGTATTTGTGGTGAGGAGTTGTCCACACACCGAGGAGATGCTCCGGGACCGTGTTACCCTTTGCTGATTGGCAGCCAGAAAGGATGGCCAGGAGCGCGAATGCAATGAGGGTCCTTCTTGCGGTCATGTCCTTCGATCTCGCATTTGTCACGGGGGACGCTTCTGGCGCCCCGCCTTAAGGGTGTCCCGTAGAGCAATGCCGCTCAGTACAGTCCGTTTTCAAGAGGGTTGCAAATCCCGGGCCAAGGACCTGCCGTTGCGAAATGTCATCGGTCAGCGGGAGGTGTGTCAGAACCGCAACTGGAAGTAAGTCGAGCCTCAACAGATGCAGAGACCGTCTAGGCGGGACGGGGCAGTGGCCGAGGTGGTGGTGGCCGAAAGAGGCGGGGCGGCGATGGGGGGCAAGGATTGTGCGTGCGGGGGCTAGACTTACTGGCTTCCTTGGTCCGTCTACGGGGCAATAGGTTGAACCGGCACTAGAACTCCGGGGCCAGACCGACGAATCCCCCGTCCGCAGCGCGCACGATGTCATCCCAGCTTTGCTTGCCTGTGAGGGGGGGCACACTCTGGCCGTCTTGACCCATGCTGTAGAGGTCGAAGTCTGAATTGATGGGAACCAGGTTCTTGTCCTTTCGAGAATCCCCCTTTCCCTTGCCAACGTCGGCGCTGTTCAGGTATTGGTACGGGTTGCCGTAGGGATCCAGCAAGGTTCCGCGTCCTATGTGGCTGAGGTTGTTCGGGAACGTTCCCTTGAGCCGATGAAAAACCAGGATCTCCTTCTCTAATACCCGGATGTCTGCCATGGCCTTCGCGATTCTCGCGTTGTTCAGGGTATTGGGGTAGAGAGAGGCTCCAAGGCTGGCGAGGGTCGCCATGATCATCATGGCGATCAGCAGTTCGATGGTCGTCAGGCCAAGGGGACGGTCGTTTCGCCCCCAGAAACGGGGAAGGATCATCTGATCTTCACCCAAAGGCTTGCGGTCAGCTCGTTCAAGCTATCCCGCTCTTTTCCGAGATAGTCACCCTTGCGCAGGTTTGCCCTCACGGACGGATCTCCTCTGTCGACTGCCCCAAAGATGTTCCGGAAACGGGAGAGGGAGTCCGCAATTCTATGGCCCCTCCTTCGTCCAGACGATCTCCCTTTGATTCTTGAACCGCATGATACCATCGCCACTCGGCTCATAGGTGAAAGAGAGGCTGTACGGTTGCCCGAAATGATTCAGGTGGGTGATCGTGTACAACATGGCGTCTCCTCCACGCGCCTCTTTAAGGTCCGCGAGCACGTGGAGTTCGAATGTGTCACCCCCCGTGCCAAAGATGATCATGTCATGCCTGATCTCGATGTAGCGATCGGCATACCGGGGTGCCGAGGTTGTCCAGACGCCCAGGAGATGGTCGGGGACAGGATTCTCGTTCTGTGCTTGGCATCCGGCAAGGGTGGCAAGGAGGGCCGTTGTGGCGACGATTCTCCTCGGTGTCATCTCCTTCGACCCCGCGTTCTTCATGGGCAAATGGTGTATTAACACATTCTATTGACCTGCGGCGAGGGTGTCAAACCGGTAACACGGGTGGGGTATTCGAGCGTCTCGATGGAATCGGCCGTGGGACTGCCTCAGCGGATCGGGACCTCGATAGGAAGGTCGGTCCGGTCCCCCCATTCCTTCCAAGAACCCAGGTAGTTTCGCGCGCGCGGATAGCCGAGCAGGCGGTAGACGAGATAGGCGTGGGCTGACCGGTAGCCTCCGTGGCAGAGGGGAACAATCTCTTTGTCCGGCGTGAGGCCGCGGCTCGCGAGCATCTCTCGGAGCTCGGCAGCCGGCCGGAGCGCCCCATCGGGACCGATGAAGCGCACCCATTCGAGGTGAATAGAGCCCGGGATGGTCCCGCCGCGGGCGGCCCGAACGCGCTCGCCGTAGTACTCGGCGTCGGTCCGTGCGTCGTGGATCTTCACATCCAGGTCTTTCAAGTGGTTGAGGATGTACTGTGCCGTAGCGAGACGGTCCTCTACGGGCTCCTTGAGATGCTTGGTAAACCCGGTGCGGACGATGCGGCCTCCCGCCTTTGATCCAATGTCAGGCGCGCTTCCGAACATGGGCCAGGCTTCACGCGTCAGCGGCAATCCCGCCGCCTTCCAGGCGCCGATTCCGCCATCCAGGATGTGGACGTCTTCGTGGCCCAGGTACTCGAGGAACCAGAAGCCGCGGGCCGCGCGGAACCCGGTATTGGACTCGTAAAGGACCACTGTCTTGTCGTAGTCGACGCCTCGGATCTCCATCAGGTAGGCCAGCATCCAAGTAAAGGCGGCGAGGGCCTCGGGCCGGGTGTCATTCAGCGACACACCGTAGAGGTCGAAGTGGGTGGCACCTTCGATGTGGCCGGCACAGTAGTCCGGAGCGGGCCGCGTGTCGATGATGACCAGATCGTCGCCCTTGCGGTCGCCGATTCGCTGGCGGAGCTGCTGTGGTGTCCAGGCCAGGTCGGGGTTCATGAAATCCTTGTAGGCCATGCCGGGACTCCCCTTACGGGTTCGGGCTCGAATGCGCGCGGCTGTGTTGCACTGGACGAAGCCTTTCCTATGGGTTTGACCGCGAAGCCTTGGAAAGCGCCGCCGTCAGGCCACGCACCCTTTCGGCGCCGCACGGAACAGTGATACTCGAGCCCTCGAGATCATCATCGATGGGCTGATACCGGCCGCCGAGACAGTCGGAGAGGAATGCCTCGGCGACGGCGTTGAATGACAGGCGGTTCTCCGGTCGTGCGAAGCCGTGTCCCTCATCAGGGTAGAGCACGTATGTGACCGGGATCCCCTTCTCCTGCATCACCTGCACGATCTGGTCGGATTCGGTCTGCTTGACCCGCGGATCATTGGCTCCATGGCCGATGAGCAGTGGTCGCTGAATCCGGTGCACGCTGGTGAGGGGGGACCGCTTGGTCAGGAATGCGCGACCCGCCTCTGTTCTGTGATCGCCCACGCGGGTGGTCCAGAGGTCGACCTGAGGCTGCCAGTACGGCGGGATCGACTCGAGCAGTGTCACCAGGTTCGAGGGGCCCACGATGTCTATCCCGCAAGCAAACGTCTCTGGTGTGAACGTCATGCCGACCAGGGTGGCGTATCCGCCGTAGCTGCCTCCCATGATCGCGACGCGCTGGGGGTCGGCGATCCCGTGCTCGATGGCCCAACGAACGGCGTCGATGAGATCGTCGTGCATCTTGGCGCCCCACTCGCTGGTGCTGGCGTTGATATGGAGTTTTCCGAACCCGGTGGATCCACGGAAGTTGACGCTCAGGACTGCGTACCCGCGGTTGGCCAGCCACTGATGCCACGGATTATAGCCCCATGTGTCGCGCGCCCATGGTCCGCCGTGCACCACCAGGACCGTCGGGAGGGGCTCGCCAGGCCGGGCGTTGCCGTCGCTGTCGCTTCCGGGCGGCAGGGTATAGTAGCTGACCAGATTCAATCCATCACGCGACCTGATGACGATGGGGTGCATCTTGGCCAGAGGCAGACCCTCTAACTGCTCCCGATTCGTGAAGAGGAATTGTGCCTTCTGCCCCGTACGATCGTACCGATAGTAGCGGACCGGGCCGTCGTCCATGATGTAGGCCACGATCCAGTACCGGTCGTCGAGGGTCCGACTCACCACCTCGACATCGCCTGTAGCAATCGTGCGCAGGGTGGCCCAGTCTCCCGCAATGGACTGGTCGAGGATCTGCCAGACCTTACGCTCGTACGTGAACGCGGCGGCCTGCACCCGCTTCTCCGTGGGATGGATCACCACGTCGCTGACGTCCGCCCGTGGGTCCTCCGCCAGGAGAGTCTGCTTCCCGGTGTCAAGATCAAGTGCCATCAGTGCCCCGGTGTTCCGGTTTCGGCTGTCGATCATGTACAGAATCGTGCCGTCCTTATCGAACCCGACAGGGGATGTGGTTAGTGTGTCCTCCGTGGGGATACGCGCAAACGGTGTCCACCCTCCAGGTTCGCCCGCCCTGAGTATCTCGCTGCCGCCATCCGGCAGGACGCGCAGCGCAAGACGAACACGATAGGCGTGGTCGGTGACGAAGCCGGCGAACCCCTCATTCTTCTGGACGAGATGCCTCTCCCCCGTGCCGATGTTGATGCGGTACAGATCGTGAAGCCGGGGATCGCGGTCGTTGAGCGCGACCAGGATTTCGCCCGGGAACTCTGGGCTGATCTCCTGGAATCGAGCCTGCACACC
>JAKEGQ010000180.1 GCA_022615475.1 Candidatus Methylomirabilota bacterium
CTGTTCGGGTGCGCGGCCGGCTCATCCTGCGACGGCGTCCATGGACGGCCCCGCCAGTCGAGCGCGGTCCGTGGCGGCGGATCGTCGTGGCCCTCCCACCACACGGTGCCATCGGGCTTGAGCGCAACATTGGTGTAGAGGGTATTCCGCTGGATGGCCGCCATGGCGTTGGGGTTGGTCTTGGAGCTTGTGCCCGGGACCACACCGAAGAATCCCGCCTCGGGGTTGACGGCCCACAGGCGACCGTCGGGACCGACGCGCAGCCAGGCGATATCGTCCCCCAGGGTGTAGACGTGCCAACCTTTCATGGAGGCCGGCGGGACCAGCATGGACAGGTTGGTCTTGCCGCAGGCGCTGGGGAACGCGCCGCAGATGTATGTCACCTCGCCGTCCGGGCTCTCGACGCCGATGATCAGCATGTGCTCGGCGAGCCAGCCCTCGCGGTGGCCCATGTAGCTGGCGATGCGAAGGGACATGCACTTCTTGGAGAGGAGCGCGTTGCCGCCATAGCCCGATCCCACACTCCAGATGGTGTTATCCTCGGGGAAGTGGCAGATGTAGCGGCGATCGGCGTTCAGATCGGCCGTGGAATGGAGACCGCGGGTGAAGTCGTCCGAGGAGCCGAGCTGCTCCCACGCCACCGCCCCCATCCGGGTCATCATCCGCATGTTGAGGACGACGTAGACGCTGTCCGTGACCTGGATCCCGACCTTGCTGAAATGGGAGCCGGGCGGTCCCATCACAAAGGGGATGACGTACATCGTCCGGCCTTCCATGGAGCCGCTCAAGAGCTTGGACAGGCGGTCGTAGCCCTCGGCCGGGGCGATCCAGTTGTTGGTGGGGCCGGCATCCTCCTTTTCCCGGCAGCAGATAAAGGTGAGGTGCTCGGTGCGGGCAACGTCGTTGGGGTCGCTCCGGTGAAGGTAGGCACCGGGCAGCCTCCGCTGGTCCAAGGGGATCAAGTCTCCCGCACGGACGCCGACTTCCAGCAATCGTTCCCGTTCAGGCTCAGAACCGTCGCACCAGACGACATCCGCCGGGCCGCACAACCGCGCAACCTCCTTGACCCAGCGGCGCACCGATGCATTTGTCGTCATGGTTCACTCCGTGGAGAGCGGGGCTTGTTGTGGTCCATCCTTCGCCGGCTTATGCCAATTGCGATCAGACCTCGAGGCAGAACATGGTATGGCTGCCACGGACGCCCGGAAGCGGTCGGATCTTGTCGTAGACCGTCCCCAGGATGTCCTCCGCGCTCCCCCCTCGAACCGTGGCCACCACGTCGTACAGGCCGCTCACGAGGGACACCCCATCTATTCCCTTGATTTTCTTCAGTTCCTGAGCGACCTTCCGGTCCTTACCCGGATCGGCAGTGACGAGAACGATTGCCGTCGCCATAACTCCCCCTCCGCCGCACCCCCTACCATGGGCGCATCACCTGCCTGTGACGCACACGATTACTGCCTGGCCTGGGAGGCAGTAGTAATGGTAATATCGAGCAGAGCCGGTTTCAAGAAATTTCCACGCCGATCGGCCTTCGCCCTCAAGCGGCATCCAGCCCCGTGCACCCGTCAGGTTGCCCTCGGGGCTTCGTCCTCGCTGGGCCGGGGGTGAGAGGCATCCTTGCGCTGCCTCCTGTGTATTCTTCTTCCGGCAAACCACAGACCGCCGACGACCACGATGCCAGCAATGAACGGCAAGGCAATTGCCAGCAGGGAGAGGGTCATCGCTCCTCCCAGCTCCATGGTCGCAACAAGGGGATTCCCCAACCCCCCCGTAGTCACCGTGGAGGCGCCTCGCGTAAAGGCCGTGGCAACCTGGACCGTGGCAGCCGCCCCACCCCCCGCTATGACCGCGAGGGTCCACTTCAGCATGGGGGTCATCTCGGAAACCGCTGCGGCCATCACGAGGGTGCCGGCAACGATGGCGGCCGGGGTGACAACCGCATCCAACAGATTATCGACCCCAGGGACGAAGTAGGTAGCGATTTCGAGACAGACAGCAACTGCGAAGGCGGCCAGTGCAGGAGACGTCCCGATCCATTCAAAACCCGGGGCGAGCGTGAGGTGACCAGCCTGAGCTGCAAGACCCATGATCAGGAGAGGAACAAACACCCGAAACCCACAAGCGGCGCTCAAGCCAATCCCCAGACCGATGCTGAGCAGAGTCTCCATACCTTCTCCCTATTATTTCCCCTCAGTCCTCGGCCGCCTCGATCACGAATTCGAGCCCTACCTTTGTTGCGGCGTCGAGCGCCTCGCAGAGCTCCGACTCGTGGGCGAAGTGCGTCTGCTCCGTGCGCAGCGCCGCAGCCGACAGCACGAGCGGGATCGCCCGAAACGGATAGGGGTTCAAGATCCATCCTTCTCTCCGGCGCGCGACGGCTACCCGGATTCGGTTCCCCCGGTAGTCGGCCGGCAGCTCGAGGTGGTCCATCCACGCGGCGCCGTGGCAGAGAAAGAGAGAGAGGGTGTCCCACCCAAAGATGAGGTCCCGGTTCGTGTGAAGACGTGGCTCTTCGCAGAAGCTCCGGAGTGCCGGATCGGTGCGCATCTCATCCACCAACCGGCGCTGGAGGCCGCGCTGCTCCTCCAGGAAATCCTGTGCGCCCGGCTGGCCCGACCGGAATCGGCTATAGAGCAACGAGCCGTGAAGGCTCACCAGGAGGCCGGCATACCGGTCGTGGGCAATCACCCGACCGATGCCCCGGCGGTAGATTTCCTGGTGCTGGTCGATGGGGATGTCGGTATAGGTGTACGGCCTGCGCGTCTTCGGGTTGAGTCTCGGTGCCTCCTCCCATTCCGCCCAGCCGTTGTCGTGCTCGGCGGCAGCCCAGGCGACCCGCTCCAGGGGCTCTACGGGTTCGAAGTGCTCATTGCCCCATGACCGGGCCATCTCCCCACAGAGGCGGGCGTGCTCTGTCTGGCGGATAAGCGTCAGCCCACGGTCGTCGGCCCGAATGATCACCGCCTATCACCCTCGAAGCCACCTCCGCCGCCAGGCAGTACACTCCTCTTGTGCTCCTCTTCCTGCGGCGGGGCCATCGGAATAATTGCCCATCCGACGAGGTACGCGAGCAGGATTGGGAGGATCGCCGTCACCAACCCAATGAAGACTACGGCCAACCGGATGAGCGTCGGATCGACGGACAGCATCTCGCCGAGGCCGCCGCAGATGCCGGCGATCTTCCTGTCGGTCCGGGACCGGACCAGTCGCTTCATGGCCCCCGCCTCCCGGCGCTCGGCCTCCGCCGGCGCCACCGGAATGATGATCCATCCCACTCCGTACGCGAGAACAACGGGGAGAATCCCCACCGGAGACCGGTACAGCAAGACGAGGACGGCCACAACGAAGACGAGACCCAGCCTGATCGCAGTCGCATCCACCCCGAACAGCTCACCGAGGCCGCCGCAGATGCCGGCAATCATCTTGTCTGTCTGAGACCGGTGGAGTTTCTTCATGCCCACACGAAATCCTACGGGGAAATTGGACGGAGGTCAAGGATACGAGGAGGGTCTTGACGAAGTTGGAACGGCACTAGCCGAAGAAGCTCCGGAGAATGGCACCGATGGTGAAGAGCTCTTTCCCCGTCTCGTTCGCGATGACGCGCAGACCGTGCAGTGCGCTCTCCTGCTGGACTCCGTCCCGGGTCCACACGACCTCCGCTTCCACCGGCGGAAGGACAAGCCAGGGTGGCCCGGCCACGCTGACGCGCGTCCGGGGCGGAACCGCCTGAGGAAGGACCACCAACAGACCCCCATCGCTCAGATTCTCGACCTTGCCCTGAAGGCGCGTGTTCGGGGGGACCAGACAGGTGACCTCAAGATCGATGGGAATGCGCACTGAGGACCGAGGGGTGGGACCTCCCTGGAAGGCCAGCAGCTCTTCCCA
>JAKEGQ010000181.1 GCA_022615475.1 Candidatus Methylomirabilota bacterium
GACCTGCTGATTACGAATCAGCTGCTCTGCCACTGAGCTACGCCGGCGAAGGACGCAACAGATTCTAGGCGCTCCCGATGGGCTCGTCAATAGCAGGGCGGAGGAGCAAGCGAAGCCAGAAGGCAGGCCGGAGGAGTCGCCGCGGAGCCAGGAGATCGCCTACGACGCCCATCAGCTCCTCGACCTGAATCGGCCGATCCTTGAGATAGCAGACGAGGAGGTCGCACAGGCGAGGACGGCAGACGATCTGCTGTAGCAGCTGGCAGACCCGATCCTTGGGTGCGAACTCGCGGCGGTAACAGACGGCGTAGCGCCCCAGAGCCGTTGCGGTCGGCCCTCCGTTCGAGAACGCCTCTGCCACGGTCTTCGCAGCCAGCTCGGCGCCTCGGAGCGCCTGATACACCCCCTCCCCCGTCATCGGATCGTAGTACCCGGCCGCATCCCCCACGAGAAGGAATCCGTCCCCGGCGACCCGCGTGGCACGACAGGCGAGCGGCCCGAGGACTCGACTGGCATTCACGGGACGGGCGCCCTTCAACATTTCTCGCACGCGCGGATACGCGGCGAAAAGATCGCACACGACTTTTTCCCACGCCTGGTGAAGCGGGAGGTCTTGCTGATCCACCACCACACCGACATTCAGGACCCCCCGTCCCTGCGGATTAAGGATGCAGTACCCGGTCTTCCCCAGATACACTTCTCCCATATCACCAAGGTCGGCCGGCACCTGAAAGCGCCGGAGCAGGGCGACCTTTCGATGGGTTCGGTGCCAGCCGAAAAGTTTGAGGCGGCGGGCCACGACGGAGTTACGGCCATCGGCCCCGATGGTCACCGAGGCGGTGAAGGATCGTAACCGACCCTCGGAATCGGCAACGACCCCTGCAACACTTCCACCCTCCCGAATGAGATTAACCACCCTCCACCCCTCGTGGCACTCGACCCCTGCCTTGCGGGCCGCATCGAACAGGAGGGCATCAAACCGATATCGGGGAAGGGAGTAGCCGTATGAGGCAGTTCCGTTACCCGGATAGACCCCCGTAAGCACCGTCCCTCCGGACGCCTCGATTCGCATGCCACGGATCGGCTGGGGGCCCAGGGCCTCCAAAGCTGAAAGCAAACCGAGCCGTTCCAAGATGGAAAGACAGCCGGGACTCAAGTACTCGCCGCAGGGCTTTTCCCTGGGGAAGTGGGACTTCTCGAGGAGACACACCTTGAGCCCCGCCCGAGCCAGCAGGATGGCCACGGCGCTTCCCCCCGGGCCTCCCCCGACCACCAGGACATCCGCCGTCCGTCTCACTCGGCCTCCCCCACCAGAACCCGGAAACGAACCTCGACCTCGTCCTTCACGGTGACAAAGAGGAAGGTGGGGCGCTCAATGCCGTAGTCACTCATCAGCAGGGGTGTCCTCCCCTCGACCTCGAACCGTCCATCCACGGGTGAAACGGTGGCAGGAATGCGCAGGGGTCGCGTCACGCCGTGCAGCGTCAGCTCTCCTTCCAGCGTGACACTAATCCTACCTGCCTCCCGACGGAAATCGCTGAGGCCGGCCAGGAGGAACCGGATTTCGGGAAACTTTGCCACCTCCAGATGATCTTCCCACATGAGGCGGTTCCGGAGTCCAATCCCGGTGTCGAGCGCTTTTGCCTGGATCGCCACGCACCCGACGGCCTCGTCAGTGCCTCGCGCCCTGACACGACCCGAGACTGCGGTCGCCCGACCCTCGAAGTCGTGCAGGCGCGCATCGGCCACAAAGACGACCTCTCCCCTGAGAACTCTTCGCGTCTCCGAGAGGGTGCGTCCAGCGAGGAGCGTGGAAGGGACATCGCAGGCAGCGAGGGGGAGTGACGGAACGAGGACAAGGAGCATGATACAGACGCTAGCGAGTCGGGGCCCCGTCATCGGTGTGCTCCTTGACCATGGCAACCCGGAAGAAGGGATGCGGATGGATCCGGACGCCACCGACTCCGGCCTGATCCACCATCGCGCGAAGCTCCGATAGGGTGTAGGCCCGCCGCATGGAGAGGGGTCCGTCGTGGCGGACGAGACGGCCCCGGCAGAAGAGGCGCATCGCGAGCCAGGTGAGGAGATAGGCGTGCCAGCTCCGCAACAGATCGTTGACGATGAACCCCCACCGCCCGATCCGGTCCATGGCACCGAGCAGCCTGACCCCCTCGGCATGGGAGAAGTGGTGCAGGGCCAGAGAGCAGAGGACCACGTCGAAACTTCCGGCCGGATACGGGAGGGCCAGGGCGTCCGCGATCTCCAGACTGACCTCTGGATACTGCCGCATCCGGTCTCCGCTCGCCCGCAGCATCTGAGGATTCTTGTCGATCCCCACGATCCGGACCCGCCGTCCCTGCCGGCGGGCCCATCGAGCGATAGCCACCGGGATGTCGGCGCCGCCGGTCGCCACATCCAGAATCCGGATCTCGCCGGGCTCTGCCCGACGGAGCATCGGGCGGAGGTAGCTGAGGATCAGCCGTGTCCCACCAAAGAGCCGGTTCAGCCGCTCCAGATCTCGGAGGTTGGCCGAAAGCTCCTCCAGTGCGATTCCGGGCTCATCGATAAGCTCCGTCACCCCTTCGGCCCGCGGCAGCGGAAATCTCACCATCGGAGAAGGAACCCTTCGGCGGCGAAGCCCGGTCCCAGGGCGGCCAGGATCCCCCAGTCGCCGGGACGAGGCTCTTTCGAGCGCAGGACCGCATCCAGCACAAAGAGGACGGTCGCCGAGGACATGTTGCCGAAGCACCGGAGGACCCGACGCGAGAAACGGAGATCACGCTCGGTGAGGTCCAGCAGATCTTGCGCCTTCTCGATCACGCGCCGGCCCGCGGAATGGAGGACCCAGAACCGGATGTCACGTCGCTTCAGGCCGTTCTCCGTCAGCATGGTCTCGCTAAGCTCTTTGAGCATGCCGGCGGCGATGTGCCGGATCTCCTTGGAGAGAAGGATCCGGGGCCGCCCGCCCGGATAGGTAAACCCCATGAGGTCGAGATATTCCGGCCTGAGCAGCGTCCGGTTGTCGAGCAGGGCGACGCCATCCCCCGAACCGGTGACCAGCGCGGCGGCCGCGCCATCAGCAAAGATCGCATTGGCCACCGCCGTCTCCGGCGCATCGTCCAGGTAGTACGTCGCCGAGCAGATTTCGGCGGCCACCACGAGAGCCCGCCCTGTCGGGTGGGCCTTGACGTAATTGCAGGCCTGCGCTAACGCCACGACCCCCGAGGCGCAGCCCGTATCGCCTACATGCACCCGCTGGACGTCGTGCCGCATCTCGAGTGCCCGGATGAATCGGGTGTCGAGGCTCGGACAGAGACGGCCGGTACAGGTTGTGGTCACGAGGAAGTCAATCTGCCGAGGAGTGATCCCCCGCTGCTCAAGGCAGGCCTGGATCGCCCGGCATCCCAACTCGAGGCTTCCGCGCTCGAATCGCGCGTTGAGTTGGTCAAAGGTCTCGTTAGGGGCAAAGGTCTCCCGGTCGAGAAACAGGTAACGGTGCTCGATCCCACTCTTCAGAAAGAACCCGCGACGGAGAGGATCGGTATATCCGGCCCACTGCAGGACCTCGGCCTGCGTGAACCGCTCTGCCGGGGTGGCGGTCCCCACCGCAAGAATCCGGGGAGTCGTCCCCTCATTACCCTTCATCATCCCTCCACCGAGCACAAGGAGATACTCCTTGGACGGAAAACGCTCCCGATGCTCGATTTATTCAGGGAAGAATACGGCAGGTCCCGCTTCCGCGAAGGAAAGATCCCGAAAGAAAAGGACTACTGGCGCCGGAGGCTGTGGAAAAATTCCCGGCTGCCGGCGGAGTCGGGAGAGGCCTCCACGAGGTTTTTTGTGGCCTCGGGGGGCACATCGACGGAGCGGAAGCCCTCTCCGGTCGGCTCGAGGCCCTGTGGCCACTGTTTCACCTGTCCGACTGTCTCCGTCGGGGGGCCGATCGTCTGCCCCTCTGTCTTCGTCCCGCAACTCATCAGCAAACCGAAGAGGACAAGCATCACTGCTACGCGCTTCCCCATAGATACTACACCCCCTTCTCCTCGGCTATGGCGTCCCTTCCTGATCAGGAAACCCTTGGGTTCGACACCAGTCAGGATTACCGGTGCCACTGGTGGAATGAGCAGAGCATAGCAGAGGCACGGGTTTTGTCAAGATACGGCCGTCCTCTTGACCACATCACAGAGAACGATGACGGGTCTCGAGCATCCTTCAGCGGGCAGACCGCGACTCGAGGTCAGCGACGCGGCGCCGCAAGGCAGCCACCTCCTCCAAGAGCTCCGGCAGCCTGGTCATCGCCGCAAACTGATGCTTGCTCTTCTGGATCGGTCGGGCCGGGGAGCCCCAGACGATCTCCCCATCTCTGAACTGCTTGCCCGGGGCGACGCCAGACTGGGCGCCGACGATGACTCGATCCCCTAACGTCACGTGGTCGGCAATACCTACCTGCCCCCCCAGGGTGCAGCCTTTCCCAAGGGTCGCGCTCCCGCCAATGCCGACCTGAGCGGACAGTGTGGAGCTCTCCCCTACGGTGACATTGTGGGCGATCTGCACGAGGTTGTCGATCTTCGCCCCACGCCCGATGACCGTCCGGCCCAACGTGGCGCGGTCGATGCAGACATTGGCCCCGATCTCGACATCGTCCTCAATGACCACGATCCCGACTTGCGGAATCTTGATCTGCTCGCCATCTTCGGGGACAAACCCGAAGCCGTCAGAGCCGAGGACCGCCCCCGCGTGGACGATCACCCGTTTCCCGACCCGCGTGCCCTCGTAGAGGGTCACGCGGCTGTGAAGGACGGTGTCTTCTTCGATCACACTCTCATCCCCGATCGCACACCCGGGGCC
>JAKEGQ010000182.1 GCA_022615475.1 Candidatus Methylomirabilota bacterium
CCCAGCAGCTTCTCGAAGGCGGTTCTCAGGTTCTGCAAGGCGGTCGTCGCGGCCGGATGGGTGGGGGAGTAGAGGCCGAGATTCTTCCAGGCGGCGTTGAGACTCAAGAGGAATTGTTCCGCTTCTCTGAACTCAGAACTCATTGGGTTCCCTCTGTCTCCTTCTCAGCGGAATGCGCACCCCTGAGAGCGACCTCGCAGGCCCGCTTCAACGCCGCAGGACCCGATCGAGCCGCCGCCCGCAAAGCCTCCATGCCCTCCGGCATCCTCAGGGCGCCCAGGGCGTATGCGGCGGCGATCCGGAGGTCCTCCGTCCTGCGCCGGGATAGCCACCGCCTCCGGTGCAACAGGCCGATGAGGGTGGGCAGGACCTGGGGGTCCCCGATGGCCCCGAGCGCAGCGATGGCCCTCTTCTGTTCCTCGAGGTCCCGGGTGCCCGGATGCGCCTCCGCGAGCTGGCGCAGCGGCGGAACGGCGGCCTTCACCTTGAGCCCTCCCAGTGCAGCGATCGCCGCCAGTCGCACCGACGTGTCGGTATCTCCCAACAAGGCGAGCAGCGGATCGCCCCCCTGCTCCGCGCCCAACTGCCCGTAGAGTCTGATGCTCTCGCGGCGGATCCTGGGGTCGGAATGCCGGAAGAACCGTTTCAGGTTCTCTGCAAGCTCAGGCATCGCGAGCCGCGGCAACAGAGGAAACAGGCGCCTTGCCGTTTCCCAGGACGGCGCCGTGAGCGCCGATTGAACCGCCGGCAGGGCGGCAGGGCCCATCTGGATGAGCATATCCGCCAGCCTTTGGCGGGCTCCCATCTCCCGCTCGATCAGGAGCCGGTCGACCACTGCTGAAGCGGTCTCCTCCTTCACCGTAAGCAAGAGATGGACCAATTGATGCTCCGGGAGCAGTCCGCGCCGGCAGAAGCCATCGACCAAAAGCTGAGGGCCTGACTCATCAAGCAGAGAACGCAGGGTCCAGCGGGCGTAGCGCGTGATCTTCTCTTCCTTGGGGCTCGACTGGTGGAGCTCCATGGCAAGGGCGGCCATGATCCGCAGGCAGATATTTCCCTCGCCCTGGGTCAATGCCTCACGCCCCCGACGGGACAGCTCCTCCGTGAGATACTCGTACCGGGCCGGCCGATCGGTCTTCTGGAGTTCGATGATGAGCGCCTCCAGGTCAGGTGGGACTTCATCTTCTGCTTTTGCTCTCCCTTCTGCCTCCCCTCCCCGAGCTTCTTCAGGACTGCCGGTCGGCGTGGCCGATTCCCCGCCGGCCCCGCCCGTGGGCATTTGAGCCGCCTGTGGGGACGCGACCTCGGTCGGAGCCGGTTGCACGGCCACCGCGGCTGGTGCCGGTGGAGCGGCCTGCTGGACCGGTTCGGACCCCCTCTCTCCGCCGATCGCAGGCTCGCCCCGGGCGGAGACGGTCTCGAATTTCACGTCGAGATCCTCCACCTCAACCGTGCTCGCTCCGCGCCCTTGGAGGAAGGCCCGGCCGCCCCCCTGCCGAGACAGCGTCGCGGCGTCGGCGATCAAAAGGTCGGTGATGTGCTGAAGGTCCTCGAGATGCACCCCGGGGAGGAAACGGATGGCCTGAATCCCCCGGCGCGTGAACTCGAGGGCAAAGCCCTGCAAGAGTGGATGATTTCGCCCCACGGGGGCATCGGCGCAGGAGAAACCGCCGCTCTTGATCTGGAGGGAAAGCGGGGCCTGCTGCGAGAGGAGTTGTGCGATCTGTTTGTGGGTACGCTCTAGGGCCTGGGCCCTGGCAGGGTGCTTTCCCGGATAGGCCAGAAAGACCCTCGTGGCCTTCTTGATGCCGACGAGAATCTCAGCCAACTCGCGGGAAAAACCGGCATCCGCCTGACGGTCTCTACTTTCGTCCCTCACCATCCCCCGGCTTTCCGCCTGCGTCTTACCGCCACGGTCTCGCCGACCGGTGTCATCTGAACCTTATAGCAAGAGACGGACCAAGTCAATTGAGGAGCCCAGACGGGTAAGCCTCACAGGGTATCAACTGGGTCCACGTCGATCTCGAGATGAATCGATCCTCCGCGGGGGACCGTAAAGGCTTCGAGCGCGTGGGCCACCTGCGAGCGGAGAGGGGCTTCTGGGGACCCCTTGACGAACAGGTGCCACCGGAATCGACCGCGGAGGCGGGAGAGGGGAGCAGGGGCGGGACCGTCGATCTCCAGTGCCATCGGATCCTGCCGCAGCAGCGTCCCAAGCTGCTCAGCCGTCTCGGCCGCTCTCTTCTCCTCCGGGCTGGAAATGAGCAGACGAATGAGGCGGGTGAAAGGGGGAAGGTTCCGCTCTTGGCGGCGTGCCAGCTCCTCCCGGGCGAAAGAGAGAAAGTCTTGTTTCAGGGCCGCCTGGATGCAGTAATGATCGGGGTTATACGTCTGAATCACGGCGTCCCCGCGGGGCGAGCCCCTGCCGGAGCGGCCCACCATCTGGGTGAGCAGCGCAAAGGTCCGCTCACCCGCACGGAAGTCGGGGAGGTTCAGGCCGATGTCCGCCGAGAGGACCCCCACGACCGTCACGTTCGGGTAGTCGTGTCCCTTGGCGATCATCTGCGTCCCCACCAGGATATCGAGATCCCCGCGTTCCAGTCGCTGTAAGACGAGGTGATGTCCCCGACGGCCGGTCGTCGTATCCCGGTCCATCCGGGCGATCCGGGCGTGGGGGAAGAGGGTTTGCAGCTCCCGTTCCACCTGCTCGGTCCCTAGTCCGAGCTGCCGGAGGTTCGAGCCGCGGCAGTCGGGACAGCAATCCGGAGGCCGGCGTTGGTACTCGCAGTAGTGACACCGCACGACACCGGCGCCCCGGTGAAGAGTGAGGGAGACGTGACAGGAGGGGCAGCGGAGGAGATGGCCGCAGTCGCGGCAGAGGACGGAGGTCGAATACCCGCGCCGGTTCAGGAGCAGCAGGACCTGTTCTCGGCGGTCGAG
>JAKEGQ010000183.1 GCA_022615475.1 Candidatus Methylomirabilota bacterium
CTCCTGAAGTTCGGCCTGATCCCTGAGCTGGTCGGGCGTCTCCCGGTGGTGGCCCCGCTCCACGAGCTCGACGAAGCGGCCCTGATTCGCATCCTGGTGGAACCGAAGAACGCGCTGTTGAAGCAGTACCAGCGGTTTTTTGGGTTTGAGGGGGTAAAGCTGACCTTTACCGATGAGGCCGTGCGGGCCGTGGCGCAAGCCGCAGTGCGCCGAGACACGGGGGCCCGAGGCCTTCGATCGATTCTCGAGGATATCATGCTCGATATCATGTACGAGATCCCCTCTCAGACCGGTGTCGCGGAAGTGATCATCGGGCGAGAGGTGATCCTGGATCGGAATCGTCCCATCCTCTTATACCAAAAGAAGAAGGCCGAATCGGCGTAACCCGTCCTGGCACGCGTCGCGTTCGGTGTATTTCGCCATTTTTCCTTGACACCCCTCGACGCGTCCAGTAGGTTTGGCTGGATCGAGTCACCCTCTTGCGTGGAGGCAGAGTGTGATCGCGAGTCTGCGGGCGCGGACGGCTTTCCTTGTCCTGCTGGTCCCGTTGTCGATCCTCCTGGGCTCCTGTGCCAATCCGCGGGACCCGACCATGCGGCGGGTGGACAACGATGAGGCCCTCTTCTGGCGGGCCAATCTCGATTTTATGAAGGGGCGGTACGAGGAGGCCCGCGAGCAGCTCCGCACCCTCGTTACCCAGTTTCCTGAGAGCCCCCTCATTCCCGAGGCCCGCCTCGGGATCGCCCGGACCTACTTTCAAGAGGAGCATTACGAGCAGGCCCGGGCGGAGTATGAGCGCTTCCTCAGCCTGTATCCCCGCAACGAGCGCGTGGATGAGGCACTCTACTACGTGGGCCTGACCTATTTCCGCCAGATCGAGCGGGCGGATCGGGATCAGACTGCCTCCCGGCGCGCGGTCGTTGCCTTTCGCAAGCTTCTGAGCGATGTCCCGGACACCCAGTACCGGGAGGATGCCGAGGCAAAGATTGCGGTCGCCCGTCGCCGCCTGGCAACGCATGAAATTGACGTGGGCCTCTTCTACCTGAAGCGGGACAAGTTCAACGGGGCCGTGGGTCGGTTCCAGGGGGTCATTGACCGTTACAATGGCACCGGTCTCGAGCCCATGGCCTTCTTCTACCTCGGGGAGACCTACGCCAAGATGGAGGAGAAAGAGAAGGCCCAGGACGCATTCCGCCAGCTCCTGGAGAAATACCCCGACTCTCTCTGGGCGGTAGTGGCTGGAGACCGTCTGGGGGTGAAGGTGGTGCTCCAATCGCGACCGATCGAAGATCAGAAGAATTCCGATGAGGAAACGGGGGGGATTTGGGATCTGTTCAAGGAATCGTGGGAAGACATCAAGGCGACCTTCAAACATTCGCTCAAGCCCACCCCAGAGTAGCCCCTGCTCCATGGATGCTCGGCAGTTGAAGCAGCAGATACAGCAGGCGACGGCCCTCTTCCAGGCGGGGCGGTACGACGAGGCCGAGGTATTACTCCTGGAAATTATCAAGCACACGCCGCTCTATGCCAATATCTACAATATGCTCGGATTCATCTACTCCCAGCGGAACGCCCCGGACAAGGCCGTGGAAGTCTTTCGCCAAGCCCTGACCATCAATCCCCGTTACACTGAGGCACGGCTCAATCTCGCCATCACGCTGGCCGACATGGGGGCATACAGCGAGGCCCTGCGGGAGTACGGTCTCGCCAGGGAGGGAGAGGAGGCGAAGGCCTCGAGCCTCCCCACGCATGCGCAGGCACGCCTGGCCAATGCCCATGCCGAACTGGCCAAGGCGTATCAGGGGCTCGGTCTCTATCCCCAGGCGGTCCAGGAATACGAGAAGGCCATCGGCCTGGCGCCCCATTTTCCCGATCTCCATTTTCATTTGGCCCGCTGCTACATGGAGGCGGGTGATGGCGATCGGGCACAGACGGCCCTGAAGCACGCCTTGGAGCTCCATCCGACCTATGCCGATGCCCTCGTCCAGCTCGGGCTCCTCCACTTCCAACGGCGCGAGACATCGCAGGCCGTTTCCACGTGGGAGAAGGCCTTGGCCGTGGATCCGACCAATGTGTTGGCCCAGATCTACCTCCGCATGGCCCGGGAGGGGGGCGCCGGCAACTGAACGGGCTGGCCATGGCCTCGATCCTGACCGAGACGCGTCGATTGCTGCTGACCCACGGCCTTCGTCCCAAGAAGCGGTTGGGTCAGAGCTTCCTGGTGGATCCGGGCGTCCTGCGGAAAATCCTGGACGGGGCGGAGCTTCAAGGAAGTGATCGGATCTTGGAGATCGGGGCCGGGATCGGGACGCTGACGCGGGCCCTGTCCGAGCGCTGTGACCGGATCATCGCGGTCGAGATCGATCCAGGGCTCTTCCAGATTCTGGAACCTCTCTTCCAAGGCCAAGCGCACGTGACCCTCGTCCGGGGGGATGCCCGGCGCCTCGACCTCAGCTCCCTCTTGGGAGAGGGCCCCTGGAAGGTCATCGCGAATCTCCCCTATTCCATTGTGACCCCGCTCATTACGCGGCTGCTTGAGGGCAGCCATCGATTCTCCCTCCTCCTCCTGATGGTACAGCAGGAGGTGGCCGAGCGGTTGATGGCTTCTCCGGGCACGAAAGCATACGGGTCCCTCTCGGTACTGGCCCAGTACTACGCCGATGTCCGGATCGTCATCCGTGTGCCACGGACAGCCTTCTATCCGAGGCCTCAGGTTGACTCCGCCGTGGTCAAGTTTACGATCCTGCCAAACCCTCGCGTCGCCCCCGCGGACCCCCCTCTTTTTTTCCGCGTGGTGCGGGCCGCCTTTGCCCACCGGCGCAAGACGCTGATGAATGCCCTCAGGCAAACACGGTGGGATTCGTTGGATCGCCAGGAGATCGGAGCGGCACTCGAGCGAGCGAGCATTGATCCATCGAGACGTGGGGAGACGCTGAGCGTGCGGGAGTTTCAACGACTCGCTGATGAGATACTTTCCGCAATCAAGGGATCGGCGGCCTAGCGGCTCATCGCTCAGTCCTCAGTCCTGAGGGCAGAGTGCTGAGGACTGGGAGGGGTGGGGATGTTTCATACGGCGCGGGAAGACGATATCAAGGCGGGACGGATCACCGATGTCTATTTCCTGCGGACGCTTGAGATCCTTGACCGCGAGAGGATCGATGCGGTCGCCGAGGCGGAGGTGACCCTCAAGGCCTTCCCCGAGTCATGGGCGTGGGGCATTTTGGCCGGGATCGAGGAGGTGATGGGGCTGCTCACTGGGCTGCCGGTCGACGTGGATGCCTTCCGCGAGGGATCGTCCTTTCGGGTGGGAGAACCGATCCTGACGGTCAGAGGCCCGTATCGGCAGTGGGGACACTATGAGACTGCCATCTTAGGTCTCCTCTGTCAGGCCTCCGGGATCGCCACGAAGGCCGCCCGGTGTAAGCGCGCAGCAGAGGGGCGGACCGTGATCAGCTTCGGGGCGCGGCGGATGCACCCTGTCCTGGCACCCATGATCGAGCGGAACGCCTTCATCGGGGGATGTGACGGCGTGGCGGTGGTGAAATCGGCTGAGCTCATCAAGGAGGAGCCGGTCGGCACGATGCCGCATGCCCTGATCCTCATCCTGGGGGATACGGTGAAGGCGGCCAAGGCCTTTGATGCGACCATTGACCCCCGGGTGAAAAGGGTGGTGCTCATCGACACCCTCGGCGATGAGAAGTTCGAGGCGCTCCGTGTGGCGGAGGCCCTCGGCGAGCGTCTGTTCGCCGTGCGACTTGACACGCCCGCTTCCCGTCGGGGCGACATGCTCGAGATTCTGAAGGAGGTTCGTTGGGAGCTGAACTCCCGGGGATTCTCCTGGGTGAAGCTGTTTGTCTCCGGGGGTCTGAACGAGGCTGAGATCCAGAGGCTCAACCCGTTGGCCGATGCCTACGGGGTCGGCACCGCCATCTCGAATGCGCCCGTAATGAACTTCGCGCTTGATCTGATAGAGATCGATGGCCGGCCCATCGCCAAGCGGGGCAAGCGATCAGGGCGAAAGGCGGTCTACCACTGTCGCGGCTGCCGCCGTCGGTGGGTGCTCCCTGCCGACGCCTCTCCCCCGGCCTGTCCGTGCGGTGAGTCCGTCGAATCGCTGCTCATTCCCCTGCTGCGTCAGGGTCGGACCATCCAAGAGATGCCCCGCACCCAGCAGATCCGCTCCCGCGTCCTCGAGGAACTTGAACATCTCGCCCTGTGATGCTCCGCGCGGTACCCGCGTTTCCTGCTTGACAAGGGGCAGGCGATAGCTAACCTAAGTTTCGGCAGGAGCGTCAAGGAGGCGGTGCGGCGGGCGGGCATCCCCAAACCTGCGGCTCGGGACCAGGCAGCCGTGCAGCCTTCGAACTGGCGCAGGCCACAGCGCCAAGTTCCCTGGATGGAAAGCAAGCGGTGAAACTGCGCAACCCGAATGTGATTAAGATGGCGGGATGGCTGGGGGCAGGTGCGCTGCGCGCCTGGAGCAGCACCCTTCGCTGCCTCGTCGACACACAGGGCCAGCCAATCGTTCCGTGGGACCCCACGCTGCAGGAGCGCTACATCTATGCGTTGTGGCACGAGAGTCTGTTGTTCCTCACGACGCTGCGGTCCGTAGCTGATGTCACAGCACTCATCAGCCGGCACGCGGATGGAGAACTCCTGGCTCAGGTCTGTCATTGGTTCGGCGTCTACACGGTTCGAGGCTCGTCGGGACGTGGCGGGGAGGACGCGGTGGAAGAACTGCTTCGACTGGGCAAGCGCTCCCACCTCCTCGTGGCCCCTGATGGCCCCCTGGGGCCCAGACGGCAGGTCAAACGGGGACTGATCTATCTCGCCTCCTGGACGGGGATATCAATTGTTCCGCTGGGGGTTGGATTTCGCCGAGCCTGGCGGCTCAACAGCTGGGACCGCATGGCGCTGCCGAAACCGTGGAGCACCATCACCTGCGTCGTAGGACCGATCATCCGCGTGCCTTCCGCGATCGACAAGGCGGACTCGGACCACTATCGTCAGGTCGTGGAACAGAGCATGGTGATCGCAACGTCAGCAGCGGAAGCCTGGGCTGCGGGGAAAAAGCCCGCCATCACCTGGCCGGCTCCTTTGAAGTCGTGACACGGTCCAGGACCGCAATCGGTCCCGAATCCTGAAACGAAGGTGTGTCTTGAATGGAGCCTATGCCCCGGAAGCACGCAAGATCGATTTCACCCGCCCCGAGTAGAGAGCACTTTCGGCCCAAGGAGTGGGCCATCATCCGGAAGTACCGGACGCCGCGGCAGGTACAGCAGTTTCTCCGGGCCCTCCCCTACAATTGGGAAAGGACAGGAGAGACCCTGCGGACCTTTCGCGGAGCAGTCCGGCACTGGCAAGCGCATTGCCTCGAGGCAGCCGTGACGGCGGCGACCATCCTCGAGCAGCATGGCTACCCACCGCTGCTTCTCGACTTTCAGTCGCAGGACAACCTCGACCACGTCGTCTTCCTCTTTCGCCACCGGGAACGCTACGGCACCGTGGCGCGTTCGCGTGACGCCGGGCTACACGGGCGCAAACCCGTGTACCGGTCGCTCCGGCAATTGGCAATGAGCTACGTGGATCCCTACGTGGATGGCTCCGGGCGGATCATCGGATACGGGGTGCTCGACCTGCGAACGCTCCGCCGATGCAACTGGCGACTCTCTTCAAGAAACGTCTGGTCGGTGGAACGGGCCTTGATCAGAATGGCTCATACAAGGCTGATGACATCCGACCGTCGGCACCGGGCAGTGCTCCGGCGATACCTTGCATTTCGGAAGAAGTACCCCGACAGGCCCGCCACGTTCTATGCAAGCCGGCATCGGTGGTTGTAGGATGAGGCGAGACGGTCCGGCCACCGAGGTGCGTGGAGGTCGGTGCAAGGAAGGGAAGCGATGGGCATAGACCGAATTCATGCGGCGGTCGTTGAGGTGGCGAAACGGCGATTACGCACGCCATCCGGCGAGCTGCAGTATCTAGATATCGGTGCGGGTCGGGGCGAAGTCATAGGCCTGATGCAGTCGGCCTTTCCGGTGAATGCGAGGGGGTGTGACTATCACACTGAGCTTTTCGAAGGAAAAGAAGTTCCGATCGATAGGATCGATCTCAACCAGGAGGATTTGCCCTACGCTGATGAATCATTTGATGTCATCACGTGTTCAGAAGTCGTGGAGCATCTGGAGAATTACCGAAGGGTATTTCGGGAGATGTATAGAGTGCTAAAGCCGGGCGGCCTCGCTATCGTGACGACTCCAAATGTGCTCAACATGAAATCTCGCCTCAGGTACTTTGGGAGCGGCTTTTACAATCTGTTTGGGCCCTTGCCAGTTCGGAATGAGAAAAAGTATTCTCTCGGTGCTCATATAACACCGATTCCGTATTTTTACCTCGCACATGCTCTTCATGAGTCGGATTTTGTGGATATCAAGCTGGATATAGATAAGAGACAAAGATCTTCGGCCTTATGGGTTGCAGTGTTCAGTCCGATTCTGATGGTGAGCTGGCTATTATTCCTGAGGAGAGAATATGTGAGATCCAAGAGAATCACAGAGGGTAACAAGGCATACGTGTACACGCATGCTGATCTGAGAGTGTTGACGGGACGAACCATCATTGTCTCGGCTCTCAAAAGGAGTACGGGAGACGGGTTGCCGGGGCCAGCCGCGGTTCGGTAGAGGATGGTCGCGCTGGTGTTGAGGCGGCTCGAGGCGCATGCGTCGAAGAATCCGACGAAAAAAGCAGGGGAGCCAATCACGTGCGCCGCAGGGAGCCACCGTGCGGGGACTGGGAGAGTTCCGCTTGCTGAGGAGGCTCCGCGCGAAGAGCCCGCCACTTCCCCCTGCGGTCCTGGCCGGGATGGGTGATGATGCCGCCGTCCTCCAGCCGTCGCCTGGCTTCGCGTTGGTGGCCACCGTGGACGTCCTGGTGGAGGGAAAGGATTTCCACTGGGAATGGTGCCCTGCGGAGGCCGTCGGGCACAAAGGGCTCACCGTAAGCCTGAGTGATGTCGGGGCCATGGGGGCGATTCCGAGGTACGCTCTCGTCGCCTTGGGCCTTCCCGCGAGGACTCCGGTGAAGCGCGTGGATGCTCTTTACCGGGGCATCTGGGAGGCAGCAGAGGCATCAGGTGTCGCGGTGGTCGGGGGGGATCTGTCGGAGGCCCCTTGCCTGATCCTGAGCGTCACCCTGATCGGAGAAGGGGAGACTGATCACCTCATCCGTCGCTCCGGGGCAAAGGTTGGGGAAACGATCTGGGTGACCGGTCCCCTCGGAAGGGCAGCAGCGGGGCTTTGCGCCTTGAAGGCAGGGTACCGGCCTGAGCGTTCAGCGGTGAAGGGCAGGCGTGCAACACACATCCCGCCGAAGGCTCGGAAGGCCATCCGGGAGACGATCCGGGCCCAGCTCTATCCCGTTGCGCGCTACCGAGAGGGGAGGATCCTGGCCGAGGCCGGAATCGCCACCGCCATGATCGATCTCAGCGATGGGCTTGCCTCGGATCTCACGCGGTTGGCGGAGGAGAGTAGGGTGGGAGCGCGGATCTTTGCTGACCGGATTCCCGTGGATCCGTCCACGCGGCAGGTGGCAGAGCTTGTTGGGCTGGATCCCTTAAGATTGGCGCTGGGCGGGGGAGAGGATTTTGAGCTCCTCTTCACGAGCGGAGCCGCTTCGGCGGCGATCGAGGACGCCCTGGCCCGTAAGGGCTTCGCCCGGCCCCATGCCGTCGGCGAGATCTGTCCCACAGACGAGAGGCTCACCCTCGTTGGCCCGCGGGGAAGACAGGAGCCGCTCGGAAGCGGATTTGAACATTTCCGTTAAGTCTTTTTGCCATCCTCCCCCTGGCGGTCCATCAGCCGGATCCTCACCTTGACAATGCTCCGCTTATCCGTCGCCGTGACGACGAAGCGCATCCCTCCATATTCGACCTCCTCCCCGGTGTCGGGGATCTTCTGAAAGAGGTGGAGGAGGAACCCGCCCAGGGTTTCATATTCCCCTTCGGGGAGCTGGATCCCGAGCTCGTCGCGGAGCCGCTCCACTTCGAGCCGCGCATCGACGAGGTAGGAGCCGTCGGGGAGGCGTTTCAAGAGAGGCGGCTCCTCGTCGTATTCATCTTCGATCTCGCCCACGATCTCCTCCAGGAGATCCTCGATCGTCACAATCCCCACCACCCCTCCGTACTCGTCCACCACGACGGCCATGTGGAACCGCCCCCGCCGCATCTCCTCGAACAGGTCGGCGACGAGTTTGGTCTCCGGAACATAGTGCGCCCGGCGGATGAGCGGCGCGAGGGGCGTCTCGGGGTCGGCCGAGAGGAGATCGAAGGCGTGGACGATGCCGACGATCTTGTCGATGCGCTCCTCGAAGACGGGGATGCGAGAAAACTGGTGCTCAGTCACCACCGCCACAGCCTCGGCCAGCGTCGCGGACGCGGGGACCGCTACCACCTTGATGAGAGGGATCATGGCCTCCTGGACAGTGGTCTCACCAAAGTCAATGATCTTGTGGATCATCCGCCGCTCGCCCGTGTCGAGCTCGGCCTGGTGCTTTCCCGCCTGGACTAGGAATTTCAGCTCCTCACGGGTGATGTAGGGGTCGCGCTCGGACGCGGCAATCCGGAAGGGCGTCAGGAGCAAGGTCGAGGCACGGTAGACAGTGGTGGTGAGTGGGGCGAAGAGGTGCACACAGAGGTGAAGCGGCGGCGCCAAGAGGGGCGCCAGGCGATCGGCATGCTGCCGGAAGTAGGTCTTAGGGACCATCTCGCCGAAGAGGAGGACCACGGGGGTAAGGAGCACCATCGCGTAGTACTCGCGGCCCTCCCCGAGGAGGAAGAGACAGAGGACGGTGGCGGCCGTCGAACTGGTCACGACACAGAGGTTGGTCCCGACCAAGGTCGTTGCCAGGAGTCGGTCCGGTCGCTGGAGTAGTCGCTCTGCCACCTGGGCCCCCTTCCCGCCCTCTCCCGCCAGGTGGCGAATCTTGATCCGATCGCACGAGATCAGGGCCATCTCCGAGCCGGAGAAGAAAGCCTCCAGAAGGAGGAGGCATCCGATGAGGATGAAAAGGAAGGGGATCATGCCGGGTGGTCCTGTTGCGGGGGCTGGTCAAACTCGTCGGCGATCTCCCCCACGAGCTCTTCCAGAAGATCCTCCAGGGTCACGAGCCCGACGGTGGCGCCGTATTCATTGACCACGATTGCCATATGCCGACCGCGACGCTGGAACTCTTTGAGGAGCGTGTCGGTGCGGGTGGTCTCTGGGATGAAGAAGGGGGGGTGGAGCAGGGAACTCAAGGTGGGTGGGGGTGATCCCTCCGCCTTGACCCGGAGGAGGTCTTTGGCATTCAGGATGCCCACGATCCGATCGATGGTCTCTTGGTAGACCGGGATCCGGGAGAAGGCGGCCTTCGTGACGGCCGCGACCACCTCATCAAAGGAGAGGTTTACATCGAGGCAGAACATGTCGCCACGGGGGGTCATCACCTGGCGGACTGGTACCTCGGCGAATGCCAGCACGCGCTCGATCATCTTGTGCTCGGTGGGCTCCACGACCCCTTCCTGGCGTCCGACATCCAGGACCAGCTTAAAGTCTTCTTCCGAGACTCCCGACGGACTGAGGGCGGCTGGGACCCCGAGGACCCACAGGCAGAGGTCGACCAGCCTCTTGAGGACGGCCCGGAGCGGGGTGATGAGAAGCGAAAAGATTTCCAGGGGCCTCGAGACGAGGTACGAGACCCGTTCCGCATGAGCGACTGCCAACATCTTCGGGGTGAGTTCCCCGAAGATCAGGATCAGGGGTAGCAGGAGCAGAGGGGCAAGCCAGGCCTTTTGCGCGCCCCAGACGTGAAGGATGAGGGCTGTCGTCGTGACCGAGGCAGTAATGTTGGCCAGGTCGTTACCGATGAGGATGGTGACGATGGTCCGGGTCGGACGTTCGAGGAGCTTGAGGACCCGATCTCCCCACTGAGGTTCGGTCTGGGACAGGCGCTGCAGCCGCAAACGGCTGAGCGAGAAGAGGGCGGTCTCCGCAGCCGAGAAAAAGGCGGACAGGGAGAGGAGGAGGAGTAACCCGATTAGATAGGATAGCGTTGTTGCGTCCAAAGATCCGATCTGCTGAAAGCTATTCTATGATCCTCTTGGCCTTTGGTCGGCACGGGATCAGGGTGCTGGTACACAACTTGCACCCGATACATCCATTGGGGTTGCAATCCGGTGTCAGCTATGATATCAGTTCACAAAAGCGTTGTAAAGACAAGCCCGGCGGAGGCGAAGGCCATGCGCATCGGGAACAAGATTCTCCTGGGCTTTCTGGCCGTGATCTTGGTGATCACGCTTATGGCCACGCAGGATTACCTCACCGTCTTTACCAGCGTGTTAGTGGGCGGAGTGGCCGCCAGGATTCTCAGCCGAATGATCGCGCACAGAATGGAAGAGCTGGTGGGGGCCACGCAGGTCATCAGCCAGGGTGACCTGACGAAGGAAGTCACCGTGGACTCCCAGGACGAGTTGGGCCAGCTGGCCGACGCCTTTAATCGCATGGTCGTCAGCCTCCGGGAAGTGGTCCGCGAGACAAAGGGGATGACGGACAAGGTCAGCCAATCGACGATAGCCTTGAGTGAGACAGCCGTGGCCACAAATATGGTTACGGAGGAGATCGCCACCCGCGTGGACCAGATTGCCAGGGGAGCGGAGAGGCAGGTGGTGCTGGTCGGGGATGGATCCCGAGTGGTGCATGAGCTGGCCCAATCCGCCAACGAAATTGCCGCCCGGTCCCGGTCTGCGGCCCAGGCGGTGGCCGAGGCCGGGGACACGGCCGAGTCGGGGGGCAAGTCCGCTCAGGAGGCCGTGAAGAAGATGGCGGAGGTCTTCAGCCTCTTAGAGCGCCTGGCCGCTGGGGTCAAAGGCTTCGGGGCCAAAACCCAACAGATTGGGACCATCGTCGATCTGATCACCCGGATCGCCCACCAGACACATCTTCTGGCCCTCAATGCCACCATCGAGGCAGCCCGGGCCGGCGAACACGGACGGGGCTTTGCGGTGGTCGCGGATGAGGTTCGGAAGTTGGCTGGCGA
>JAKEGQ010000184.1 GCA_022615475.1 Candidatus Methylomirabilota bacterium
CCGAGGAGATTGATATCGCCCGGGCACAGCGGGCCCGGGACCGCGCCGTGGAGCGGCTGGCCCGGTGGGGAGAAGAGTCGATTAACGTCCTGCGCGCCCAGACCGCCCTCGCCCGGGCCCTGATCCGCATTGAGGTAGCCCAGAGGATCAAATAGCCTGTACCGGCCCCCGCCCGTTTCTCTAAGTCACTCAGCACTCAGCACTCAACGCTCGACGCTGGCCCTTACATCTGGGACCACTGGCCCCGGACGATCTCGATCACCATCGGCGTCCCCGGCGGCGGGTTGGTGAGGAACGTAGTATCAAAGGCCCAGTTCCGGTTGGGCGGCTGGTAGTAGTGCCACGGCGAGCTGCCACAGCACCCCCACATCCCTTGGGCGTACAGGCTGTGCCAGAGGGAGACAATGGAGCCACTGTAGTTGAGGGTCTTCCCGGTCCAACCTTCGAGCAGGCGGATCACGTTCTCGAGCTGGCCGTTGCCCTCCCCGGGCACCGATTCGGTGGCAGGACCCAGCATGAAGGCGGCGTTGATCGTGGTATCGGTGGCCGGCCGGGCACTGATCGGGTCCTTGCCTTTGGTGTCCGACTTGTTGTTCTCCCAGTTGTTGGAGAGGACCGTGATGGCGTCGCCTATGACGGCGGCCGATATGAGGTCAGCCGCAGGGGTGGCTCCGGTCCGCAGATTCCCCTTCTTGTCTTTGGTGTTGTAATCCCCCCGGATGTAGACTGGGTCGTCGGAGACCACGGTCAGTCCCTGGGTCGGCAGCTGGGCCCCGTTCACCAAGCGGACACCATCCCCCTTGTTGGGACTGCCCGGCCTTGCGCTCGTATACAGGATGCCGTTTGCCGGCATGACGCCGCAGGCGGTGAGGGCACCGACGTCTATCTGGGTCACCTGCATGGTCATCTTCTCCCGGTTGTCCCAGAAGCTCTCCTTGCGGACCGCCTGCTTGTTGTTGGCGTCCTTGCAGCCGTTGATATTGACAGTATTGCCGGCTTTGTCATAGGCCTTGTCGTCCACGATGCGCAGGTCGGCCTGGTAGTAGAGCTTGGCGTCTTTCAGCGCTTGCGAGTCGCCCGCACCGCCCTTTTCTATGATCTGGTGCGAGACCACGTCCGGCGTTCCCGACGTCAGCAGGTCCGGCAGGGGGAGATTGAGCTCTTTGACACCCATCTCCTTATCCTGCACCGTACCGCCAAAAGTTTTCAACGCATGGTCCTTCCACTCGGCTGGCGTCCATGGGGTGAGGCCCGGACCGTATTCAAAGTCGAAGTTCAGGGACTTATAGGTCCCGTCGGCAGCCTTGATCGTCGGGTCTGTCCCTCGGTCGCTCGAGTCCCGCTTGATATAATGATAAATGTGCCCGCTCGTCGTGACAGGTTCGTCGTACTGTAAGGAGGTACGCGCGAGAGTGTGGAGGTTGCTGTTGGCATGGACCCGCCCCTTAATGATCATGGGTGGGGCCGGGGTAATCTCGAGATCCACTCCCCGCCCGTAGAAGACCGCGAACTGGAAGAGGGGGATCTGCATGTACTGGATCGTCTGGCTCAGCCGGGCCCGGCTCCCCCTGGGCCCCGTCACCTGCGCGGTCACCACATAGTCGGTCCGTTGGGCGACCAGGCCGCTGAAAGTGCCGCTCGCGATGGAGCTGGTGTACGAATACGGCTGTGCCGTTCGCACCCGAGTCACCTGAAAGGCATCGAAGGTGTAGTTGGGATCGGTGA
Organism: Candidatus Methylomirabilota bacterium; assembly: GCA_022615475.1. Classification (GTDB taxonomy): domain Bacteria; phylum Methylomirabilota; class Methylomirabilia; order Methylomirabilales; family CSP1-5; genus CSP1-5. The sequence continues at coordinate 1,726 of JAKEGQ010000184.1, forward strand.
GCCCCGGGGCGGGAATACCCGCGAGCTGCAGATCGGTCGGGACCGGGGTCGTCGCCAAAAGGGTCTTGAGACCGGCCACGCCCGATTCGACGCCTGCCTCGGCCGCGTAGAAGGCCGCCGTGTGATTCCGGTAATTGGCCGCAATGGTATCTTCGGTCCGGGCCGTCGCCAGGAAGGCAAGCCCGAGGACCGACAGGACCGTCAAGACTAGCAGGGACACGATGAGGACAACGCCCCGCTGCTCCCGAATGCCATGTGGTTCGAACTGTTTCATCCTTCGGCCTTCCTTCTTGCTACTCAGCACTCATTCCTCGACGCTCGACACTAGCCGTTAGCCTTGGGACCATTGGCCGCGGATGTAGATGATCCCCATCGGCGCCCCCGGAGGCTGCTTGGTGTTAAAGAGCGTTTCGTAGGACCAGATCCGGTTTGGCGGTGTGTAGTAGAGATCTCCCCCGTCCCCGCAGCAGCGAAACCACTCCGTGGCGTTCTGGCTGTGCCAGAGGGCGACGAGAGAACCGTTGTAGGTAAAATCGACGTCAGTCCAGTGCTCCAGAAACCGTATCAGGTTGTTCATCTGGCCATTTGACTTGTCCATCACCGACTCGTGGCTTGGGCCGGTCGCGAAGGCGGCGTTGACCGTGGTGGCTGCAGCCTTCCGCGATGAGGTCACGTCCTTGCCCTTCTTGTCGTACCCGTTCTTCTCCCAGCTATTGGAGAGGACGGTAATGGCATCTCCTAACACGGCGGCCGGGACCTTGTTCACCGTGTTGTAATCCCCCTGGATGTAGACCGGGTTCTCGGAGACGACGGTGAGCCCCTGCTTGGGCAGCTCGGCCCCGTTCACCAGGCGGACCCCTTCGTCTTTCTTGGGCTTCCACTCCTTTGCACTCACATAGAGGATGCCGTTCTTCGGCATGACGCCACAGGCGGTGAGGGCAGCTATGTCGAGCTGGGAGACCTCCATATCGTTCTTTTCCCTGGCATCGTAAAACTTTTCCTTCCGGACCGCCTTCTTGCCTTTGCTGTCCTCGCAATGGTCAATCTTCACCTCGTTCCCGGCCTGATCATAGGCCTTCGTGCCTTCGATGATCAGGTCCGCCTTGTAGTAGAGCTTGGCGTCCTTCAGCGCCTGGGAGTCTCCGGCACTCCCCTTCTCGATCATGAGATGCGAGGACTTGTCGGCGTTCTTCGGGTCGTACAGCGCGTCTGGAATGGGCGGCAGAATCTCCTGGACCCCCATGGCGCTGTCCTGGACGCGGTCGCCGAAGGCACTCAACGCGGCGCTCTTCCAGTCACTCTCCGACCACGTGTTCGCGAAATTGTAGTTGTACTCGTGGTCGAAGTTGAGGGTCTGATAGTTGCCCATGGCGTCCTTGATCTGCGGGCTAACCCCCCGGTCCCCCATGCCATATCCCTTGACGTAGCGGTAGATATCCCCGGTGGTGGTGACGTACGAGTCGATCTTCAACTCCGTGCCGGCCTTCAAATAGAGGTTGCTATTCGCATGGACCCGCCCGTTCAGGGTCATCGCAGGGCCTGGAGCAAGCTCCAGATCGACGCCTCGTCCATAGAAGCCTATAAACTGAAAGAGGGGGATCCCTACGTGCTGGATCTTCTGGGTAACCCGGGCCTGGCTCCCCCGGGGCCCGGTCACCGTGGCCGTAACCTCGTAATCGGTGGTCCAAGCCATCAGACCGGCGTATGCCCCGGTGGTGAGCGTGGTTTGATAACTATAGGGCGCGACCGTCCGGACCCGCCGCACCTGGAAGGCATTGAAGGTGTAGCCCGGGTCAGTGAGGGCTGCGGGGACGATAGCGGTGAGCTGGGCATCGGTCGGGATCGGATTCCCCCCCAGGAGGCCCCTGAGACTCACAATGCCCGACTCGACCCCCGCCTCGGCCGCATAGAAGGCGGCGGTGTGGTTGCGGTAGTTGGTCGCGATCGCATCCTCAGTCTGGGCCGTCATCAAAAAGGCGAGCCCGAGGATCGACAGGATCGCCATGACCAGCATCGCAATGACCAGGACAATCCCCCGCTGCTCTCGAATACCTTGTCCGCTGAACTGTTTCATCGCTCGGCCTTTCTCCTTGCTACTCATCACTCAGTCCTCAGCACTCGACCCTGTCCCTTATCCCTCTGACCACTGGCCGCGCGTGTAGATGATCCCCATCGGCGTTCCCGGCGGAATCTGGGTATCAAAGAGGGTATCGTACTTCCAGATCCGGTTGGGCGGCCGAAAGTAGTAGTTTGGATCGCCAAAGTTGCAGCATCGGAAGGCTTCCGTGGCCACCAGGCTGTGCCACAGAGCAACCAGCGAGCCATTGTACGTGAATGGGATGTCTCCCCAGTTCTCTAGGAAGCGGGGGAGGTTCTGCAGCCCGCCATTCCCGTTCCCCGACCCCGGCACCGCCTCGTCAGAGGGGCCCATGGCGAGGGCGGCGTTCACTGTCGTCGCAGAGGCCGGTCTCTTTTCAACGACCTGGTCGCCCTTCTTATCGTAGCCGTTCTTTTCCCAGTTGTTGGAGAGGATGGTAACGGCATCGCCTAACACTGCGGCCGGTACGAGGTCAGTGAGAGGAGTGCTGGTGGTCCGCAGATTCCCGTTCTTGTCTTTGGTGTTGTAATCCCCCATGACGTAGACCGGGTTGTCGGAGACGATGGTCAGTCCCTGTGTCGGCAGCTGGGCACCATTCACCAGGCGGACACCATCCCCCTTATTGGGGCTCCCCGGCTTTGCGCTCGCGTACACGATGCCGCTCTTCGGCATGACGCCGCAGGCGGTCAAGGCACCGACGTCGATCTGGGTGACCTGCATGGTGATCTTCTCCCGGTTGTCCCAAAAACTCTCCTTGCGGACCGCCTGCTTGTTGTTGGCGTCCTTGCAGCCGTTGATATTGACAGTATTGCCGGCTTTGTCATAGGCCTTATCGTCTACGATGCGGAGATCAGCCTGATAGTAGATCTTGGCATCCTTCAGCGCCTGAGAATCCGTGGCACTCCCCTTCTCGATCATAAGATGGGAGGACTTGTCGGCGTTCATCGGATCGTACAGCGCGTCCGGGATGGGAGGGATAATCTCCTGAACCCCGTGGGCGCTGTCCTGGACCCTGCCTCCAAACCGCTTGAGCGCCTCGTCACGCCAGTAGTTCTCGTCGGATGGGCTATAGGTGCTGCCGTCAATGCTGATATTCTTGACCGCGTGATCAAAGTCGAGCTTCTGGTAGTTCCCCGCTGCGTCCTTGATCTGCGGATTCCCCTCGTACCTGGAAGGGCTTTCCTTATAGTGCCGGTTGATCTTGCCGGCCGCCGTGACGTAGGATTCGAGGTAGAGGCCGATCTCGGCAGCACCGCTCCAATAGTCTGCGAGGTGCATGTTGCTATTCGTGTGGATGCGTCCGTTGAGGGTCATCACCGGGCCCGGATTCATCGAAATGTCAAGCCCCCTCCCGTAGAAGGCCATGAACTGAAAGAGGGGGATCTGCACGTAGTTGACGCGTTGGACGAGCCGGGCGCGGCTCCCCCGGGGGCCGGCCACCGTGGCCGACACCTCGTAGGCCGTGGCAAGACCGTTTAGACCAGTGTACGGGCCACTGTCGATCGTGGTGAGATAAGGGGTGGGTCGGATCCGCCGCACCTGAAAGGCGCTGAATGTGTAGTTCGGATCGGTCAGAGCCGCAGGAACGATCTTGGCGAGGTCGGCGTCGCTCGTGTTCGGATTCGCCCGCAGGGTCGCCTTGAGACTTGCTACGCCCGACTCGACCCCCGCCTCGGCCGCGTAGAAGGCCGCGGTGTGATTGCGATAGTTCGACGCAATGGTGTCTTCGGTCCGGGCGGTGGCCAGGAAGGCGAGGCCGAGGACCGACAGGATAGTCAGGACCAGCAGGGACACGATCAGGACGACACCCCGCTGCTCTCGAATGCGTTGTCCATTGAGTAGCTTCATTGTTTGCCTTTCCTCCTTGTCACTCATCGCTCAGCCCTCAGCACTCAACCCTGTCCCTCAGCCCTCCGACCACTGGCCCC
>JAKEGQ010000185.1 GCA_022615475.1 Candidatus Methylomirabilota bacterium
ACAGATCCTCTTTTCGCCCGATGCCACTCCGGGGAAGCCGGCGTCTCCCCCGGACAATCCCTTCCGCTCAGGATCGAAGAGTCTCGTGGCGGTCGTCCATGGGGAAGATGTTCCCAGGATGGTCGAGGGGGCGGTCGACCTCATCGGCGGTATGTCGCGGCTCGGGGTCTCGGGTGCTCACACTCTGGTCAAACCTAATGTGGTGTGGGGCGAGCCTCCGCCGGCCACCACGGACCCGCGGGTGGTGAGGGCCGTGGCAACTTTGGCGAAGGCAGAGCGACCGGCCTCCCTAGCCGTGGGTGACATGTCGGCTGTCGTGTCGCTGCCCACGCGTCGCCATCTCGAAAAGACGGGGATTGCAGAGGCGGCCCGTGAGGCAGGTGCTGAAGTGGTTGCCTTCGATGAGGGAGAGTGGGTGAGCGTGGATCTCCCACAGGCGCATTATGCGAAGACCGTGTACGTAGCCAAGGCAGCCTACGAGGCCGAGCGGCTGATTAGCGTTCCCGTGATGAAGACGCACCGGAGTGCCAGCTTCAGTTGTGCCCTGAAGAATACCGTCGGGTGCGTCCACGGCAAGAACAAGCCGTGGGCCTACGGGAGGGACGGAAGGGATCCAGCGGTGGCGGAGCTCAATACCGCCGTTCGCCCCCACCTGTTCGTCGCGGACGGACTCCAGAGCATGATTCGCGGCGGGCCCTGGTCCGGTGATGCCGAGCCGACCCGGGTCATCCTGGCGAGCGGTGACCCGATCGCCACCGATGTTGTGGCCCTTGGGATCATCAGGGCGTTCGGGCGGTGGGAGATGGTGACTTCAAAGGGGGTCTGGGACCAGGTCCAGATCCGTCGCGCGATCGCCCTGGGCCTCGGGGTAAACGGCCCGGATGAGATAGAGCTGGTCGCCGAGGACCTGACGGGCCGAGACCCGGACTTCGGCAGGCTTGTGGCCGACATCCGGAGACAGGTTGGCCTTCAGTAGTAGCTCGGTGAGTTAGTCTTTTCCCTCCAGAAACCACAGGTCCAGGGAGCGGTCTCGATAGAGGATGTACGTTTCGCCATCCGAGGCGAGGACTTCGAAGTACTCCTTTTGCACCCTTTGGAGATTCTCCTGAACCCACCGCTTCAGGATGTGGACCACGTCGAGCTGGCCGGCGGTGGAGGACCGAAAGGCGCGGGGAGCCTCGGCTCCCCTCGAGCCCGCGTAGCATGATACCTGAATCAGTTCGGGAATCGCCATGACCTTCGCCACCGCCTAGCCCTCCGTCTGTATCATTCCCGGGTGTTTGATTCAACAGGCAAAACGTTCACGCCGCGAGCCGAGGGGTGCTATAGTATTGAGGCCATTCGGAGCGGCGGTGTTTCCGATTGCGAACCCTGAGCCATGAACCCAAAACCCTGAACCCTGAACGATGAACTATTCTGACGCCCTCACTTACCTCAACGGGCTTCAGCGCTTTGGCATCAGGCTGGGGCTCGAAAACATCCTGCGCCTGGTTGAGTCTTTTGGCCATCCTGAGGCGGCCTTCCGGTCTGTCCACGTGGCCGGGACCAACGGCAAGGGGTCCACAGCGGCCTTCACGAACGGGATCCTCCGGGCGGCAGGCCTCAGCGTTGGCCTCTACACCTCGCCGCATCTTCTCGATTTTCGTGAGCGGATCCTGGTGGACAGTCATCCCATTGCCGAAGAAGAATTGGCCGCCCTCGCCACCGAGGTCGCCGGTGTCATCGACCGTCTCTTTGCGCCGTCGCCCCTGTCCTCCCCCACCTTCTTCGAGGCAGCCACTGCGTTAGCGTTCCTCCACTTCGCCCGTGCCGGGGTGGACTGGGGGGTTGTCGAGGTTGGTCTCGGCGGCCGCTCCGATGCGACCAATATCCTTCAGGCGGAGGTCTCGGTCATCACCAACATCGGGCTTGAGCACCAGGAGCATCTCGGCGACACCCTGGAGAGCATCGCCGCGGAGAAGGCGGGGATCATCCGGGAGGGGGGATCGGTGGTGAGCGCTGCGGAGGGCGCGGCCCTCGAGGCGGTCGCCCGCATTGTTCGTCAGAAGGGGGCCCGACTGATCAGGGTTCAGGACGACTACCGGGTGAAATACTTGGGTCGCTCCGCGCGGGGTGAGGCCTTTCGGGTTGTGGGGAGGATCCGGGAGTACGATTCCCTTGAGATCCCCTTGCTTGGCAGGCACCAGATCCTGAACGCGATCACGGCCGTCGCCGTGGCGGAGCTCCTCGAGGAAGGGGGATTCGTGGTGGGGGAGTTTCCGATACGCGAAGGACTGGCGTCCGCCCACTGGCCAGGCCGTCTTCAGTTGATCTCGGTCCGGCCCCGGATTCTCGTGGACGGGGCGCACAACCCAGCAGCCATCCAGGCGCTGCGGTCCTTTCTCGAGGAGGAAGAGCTGCCGGGTCGCCTCCTCATCTTCGGCGTCCTCAAGGACAAGGCCTGGGATCAGATGCTCAAGGCCCTGGCCCCCCTGACGTCGACTGTGATCCTCACCCGCCCCGAAAGCGACCGGGGGGCCGAACCGGCAACGTTGGCTGACGCCGCCGCTCAGTACTTTGCCCAGGTCAGGATCGCCGAGTCCATGGCGGAGGCGCTGGCTACGGCCCGCACCCTGGCCGCTCCGGAGGATACGATTCTCGTCACCGGCTCTCTCTACACCGCTGCCGCCGCCTTGCGCGCCCTCGGGTTTACTTCCATCTTCTAAGCCCGGCCGTGAATCCAGACCCCTCGTGCTGAGGCGTCAGGACGCCGGTGATCCTCTCCCTTGCGGCGTGGTGGAGTCCGGCCTACTTCGTGCGTCTCTTCGGTTGGAACGCAGGGCGGGTTGATAGGATGGCCCGCAGCAACGCTCGGTGGCTGACAGGTTTTTGCAGGACGTAGAAGGCCCCAGCCCGCAGGGCCTTCTCCCGATCTTCGAGGCTCGTTTCGTGCATCATCAGGATGACGGGGAGTCGGGGAGAGACCTCCTGGATGATCGGAAGGGCATCGGTGCCGTTCATACCCGGGAGGTGATAGTCCAACAGCATCACATCGAACTCGTCGGCGAGGAGGGTCCGCACCGCGTCGCCGACGGTGGTATGGGTCTG
>JAKEGQ010000186.1 GCA_022615475.1 Candidatus Methylomirabilota bacterium
CACGGGGCCCGGAAGGGATTGGCGGATACCGCGCTGAAGACCGCCGACTCCGGGTATCTCACCCGGCGGCTGGTGGATGTGGCCCAGGATGTCCTCGTCACCGAGGTGGATTGCAGCACCCCCAATGGGATCTGGGTCACGACGCTGGTGGAGGCGGGAGAGGTCATCCAGCCCTTGCGAGACCGGATCCTGGGTCGCGTCGCGCTGGATGATGTGATCGATCCGTTCACCGGGGAGACGATCCTCGATGCCAACGGGGAGGTTACGGAACCGTTGGCGGCTCGGATCGAGGATGCGGGCATCGACAGGGTGAAGATTCGATCGGTCCTCACCTGTGAGGCGAGGCGAGGAGTCTGCATCAAGTGTTACGGCCGGAATCTGGCGAACGGTCGGATGGTCGATCTCGGGGAGGCCGTCGGCGTCTTGGCCGCCCAATCGATCGGCGAGCCGGGGACACAGCTCACCATGCGGACCTTCCATATCGGGGGAACCGCGACCCGTCTAGCGGAGCAGACCACCCTGGAGAATAAGTTTGCGGGCACCGTGCAGTTCCATAACATCCGGACGGTCCGGAACGCGGCGGGGGATCTGGTCGTCATGAACCGGAACGGAGCCCTCTCCATCGTGGACGAGAAGGGGCGCAAGAAGGAGATCTATCAGGTGGTGTACGGGGCCCGACTGAAGGTGCGGGACGGTCAACAGGTGGCCCCGGGCACGACGCTGGCGGAGTGGGATCCCTTCACCTCCGTCATTCTCTCTGAGGCCCCTGGCCGGGTGGTGGTCAAGGATGTCATTGAGGGCGTGACGATGCAAGAGGAGGTGGATGAGGTCACAGGGCTGGCCCAACGGGTGATCGCGGAGCACGGCAAGGAGGAGCTGCAGCCGCGCGTCTCGGTGAAAGATGACAAAGGCGTGACCGTCTTTCGCACGCTCCTGCCGGTCGGCGCCCACCTCATGGTGCAGGATGGCCAACCGATCTCCGCGGGCGATACCATCGTCAAGATCCCCCGCGAGACCACCAAGACCAAGGACATCACCGGGGGTCTGCCTCGGGTCGCGGAGCTCTTTGAGGCGCGACGGCCCCGGGAGGCGGCCGTCATCTCCGAGATCGACGGGCGGGTCGGGTTTGCCGGTACGGCCAAGGGGATGCGGAAGATCGTCATCCAGGCAGAGAATGGGGAGGCTAAGGAGTATTTGATCCCGCGGGGCAAGCATATCAATGTGCTCGAGGGGGATGAGATCAGGGCCGGAGAGCCGCTCATGGATGGGCCCATCAATCCCCACGATATCCTGGATGTCCTCGGCGATCAGGAGCTGCAGCGCTACCTGGTGAACGAGGTCCAGGAGGTGTATCGCCTCCAAGGGGTCAACATCAACGACAAGCACATTGAGGTAATTGTCCGCCAGATGCTGAAGCGGGTGCGCATCGAGACGGTCGGGGACACGAGCTTCCTCGTTGGGGAACACGTCGACAAGCATGTGTTCCTGGAGGAAAACCACCGGGTGCTCCAGGCCGGCGGGGCCCCCGCCACCGCCAAGCCGCTGCTGCTGGGCATCACCAAGGCCTCCCTCTCCACGGACAGTTTCATCTCGGCGGCCTCCTTCCAGGAGACCACCAAGGTCCTCACCGAGGCCGCCATCAATGGGGCGCGGGACGAGCTCAGGGGCCTCAAGGAGAACGTCATCATGGGCCGCCTGATTCCGGCGGGCACGGGGATGGCGTGGTATCGCGACACGCAGATCAAGGTCCCCGAGCCTCAGGTGCGGTCCGGGGAGGCTCAGCCGGCGACCGAAGAGGCGAGTGCGACGATGGAGCCCACGGAGATTGATCTCTCTTGATGTTGTCGAGGAAGGCTGGGTGTCCAAAAATCACTTGACAATAGAGGACATGGTTTCTAATGTTTCATAGTTTGCGGAGAATCGATCGAGGGTTTGTCGGTGCCGACAATTAACCAACTCATTCGCAAGGGCCGGGTGGAGATTCGGAAGAAGGAGAAGGCCCCCGCGCTGGGGCATTCTCCCCAAAAGCGAGGGGTGTGTACCCGGGTGTATACCACTACACCCAAGAAGCCCAACTCGGCCCTGCGGAAGGTGGCACGTGTCCGCTTAACCAACGGGATTGAGGTCACCACCTATATTCCGGGGATCGGGCACAACCTGCAGGAGCACTCGATCGTCCTGATCCGCGGAGGACGGGTGAAGGATCTTCCCGGCGTCCGGTATCATGTGATCCGGGGAACCCTGGATGCGGCCGGGGTTCAGGATCGTCGGCAGGGGCGTTCCCTGTACGGGGCAAAGCGACCCAAGTCGAGTTGACCGGATACGGCACTGAGGTTCCTCGTCCACCATCCTCGGTGCCGCTTTTCGTTTTGGACCGCAGGTGAGGTGGGTGCACGTGCCCAGGCGGCGCATCGCTGAAAAGCGAGAGGTCCTTCCCGACCCGGTGTATCAGAACCGGCTGGTGGCGAAGTTCGTGAGCTGCATGATGCGGGCCGGAAAGAAATCGCTGGCGGAGGGGATTTTCTATCGGGCCATGGGGATCATCGAGGGGCGGATGAAGACCGATCCGCTCGCGGTCTTCAAGCAGGCGGTGGATAATGTGAAGCCGATGCTCCAGGTCAAGTCCCGAAGGGTGGGGGGGGCGACGTACCAGGTCCCGGTGGAGGTCCGGGCCGATCGTCGGGTCTCCCTAGCCTTCCGGTGGCTCATTGGCTACGCCCGAGACCGCTCCGAGAAGACCATGGAGGAGCGACTGGCTGCCGAGTTCATCGAGGCGTCCAGCAATCGCGGGGCGGCGGTCAAGAAAAAGGAAGACACGCATCGCATGGCCGAGGCCAACAAGGCCTTTGCCCATTACCGTTGGTAAGAAGGCCCCCCTTCCGACGGTGCGGATGGTCAGCATCGGGAGAGGGGCCTTCAATGTCCGGGGAGCAGGATGACCGTGAAGAGCTCTAAGGATCGCATCCGGAATATCGGGATCATGGCCCACATTGATGCGGGCAAGACTACCACCACCGAGCGGGTCCTCTACTATACCGGGCGCACCCATCGGATGGGCGAGGTGGACACAGGCTCCGCGGAGATGGATTGGATGGAGCAGGAGAAGGAGCGGGGGATCACGATCACCGCCGCCGCCACGACCTGCTTCTGGCGCGATTATCAGATCAATATCATCGATACCCCGGGCCATGTCGATTTCACCGTGGAGGTCGAACGGTCGCTCAGGGTCCTCGATGGAGCCGTGATCATTTTCGATGCGGTCTCGGGCGTGGAACCACAGTCGGAGACGGTCTGGCGACAGGCGGACAAGTATCATGTGCCGCGCGTCGCCTTCATCAACAAAATGGACCGGGTGGGGGCGGACTTCTTTATGTCGCTCCGGTCCATCGCCGAGCGTCTCGGGGCCTCCCCGGTGCCGTTGCAGCTGCCGCTAGGGCAGGAAGCCAACTTTACCGGCGCCATCGATCTGATCCGGATGCAGGCGATTGTCTGGGAGGAGGAAACCCTCGGGGCGTCCTTCGATACGCGGGAGATCCCGGCGACGCATGCGGATCAGGCCCTGCAGTACCGGGAGAAGCTCCTCGAGGCCGTCGCGGAGCAGGACGAATCGCTCCTCCGCAAGTATGTCGAGGGAGGGGAGATCTCGGAAGGGGAGATTCGGGCGGCGATTCGAAAGGCCACATTGGCGCTCAAGATCACGCCGGTCCTCTGTGGCGCGTCCTTCAAGAATAAAGGGGTGCAACCCTTGCTCGATGCCGTGGTGGATTTTCTTCCCTCTCCCGCGGATCTGCCGCCAGTCACCGGAGTCAATCCCAAAACAGGGGAGGAGGAGAAGAGGTCGCCGGTCGATACGGAACCCCTGGCCGCCTTGGCCTTCAAGCTCATGGCGGACCCGTACGTCGGTCAGCTCTGTTTTTTCCGGGTCTATTCCGGGACCGTCGAGTCCGGTGCCCACGTCTATAACTCCACCAGGGGGACCCGAGAACGGATCGGCCGGCTGCTCCGGATGCACGCCAACAAGCGAGAGGAGGTCAAGACGGTTCAGGCGGGAAACATCGCCGCGGCCGTCGGCCTGAAGAGCGCCAAGACGGGCGATACGCTCTGCGATGAGGCCCGCCCGATCCTCCTCGAATCGATCGAGTTCCCGGCGCCGGTCCTTGCGGTGGCCATCGAGCCGAGGACCAAGGAGGGGGCGGATCGGCTCTCCGTGGCACTCCAGGCCCTGGCCAATGAGGACCCTACCTTTCAGACCCGCGTGGACGACGAGACCGGACAGACCATCATCTCCGGCATGGGGGAGCTCCACCTCGAGATCATCGTGGATCGCCTCCTGCGGGAATTCAAGGTCGAGGCCAACGTAGGTCGCCCGCAGGTAGCGTACCGTGAGACCATCACCCGGCCCGTGGAGGTGGAAAAGAAATTCGTGCGGCAGACGGGGGGACGGGGGCAGTACGGCCATGTCGTCTTTGAGGTAGAGCCGCAACAGGCCGGCGGCGGGTTCACGTTTGAGAGCAAGATCGCAGGAGGAGTAATCCCCCGGGAGTACATCCCGGCGGTCGAGAAGGGGGTCCGGGAGGCGGCCGAGAGCGGCGTCCTGGCAGGGTATCCCGTCGTGGACATCAAGGTGAGGCTCACCGATGGATCCTACCATGAGGTGGACTCCTCCGATATGGCGTTCAAGATCGCCGGATCCATGGCCTTCAAGGACGCGGTGAAACAAGGACACCCCATCCTGCTCGAACCCGTCATGCAAGTGGATGTCGTGCTCCCGGAGGAGTTTCTGGGAGAGGTGATCGGGGATCTGAGCGCCCGGCGAGGTCGGGTCGTCGCGGTCGATACGCGGCCAGCCGCTCGGGTGGTGCGGGCCGAGGTTCCGTTGGCGACGATGTTCGGATACGCGACCGATCTGAGGTCGGCGACGCAGGGCCGGGCGACCTACACGATGCAGTTCGCCCGGTACGAGCCGCTGCCTGTAAGCCTTGCCGAAGAA
>JAKEGQ010000187.1 GCA_022615475.1 Candidatus Methylomirabilota bacterium
ACTATCCACCGCCTTCTCAAGCGATACCGGATCGAACCGACCTAGCGCTCCCCAGTGGGACACCACCGGGAGGATGGGGCACGCCTGACCCAGGTTCCTGACCCAGGGAAAGGGAGCCCACAGGGGGCGCCGCCGCATCGTTTCTGGTCCGGATGTATTTCTCCCTGTAGCTGTCGTGGGACAGCGATGTCTCAGTGGGCCGGTAACGATCCGCCTTCCGGCGGAGTTCCCTGCCTACGCTTTGCCACTAGAATTCAGGGGTTGGCCACACCTCGACACCGCCTTGTCGTCGTGGCACTTGCCTTGCTCAATTAGGGGCTGTCAAGCTGCGCGGGAAACAGCCGGAACAACGCCAGCGCCGGAAATGGGAGGGTGGCCTATGCCAAAGACCGCAGAAGTCTTAGCTGGATTTCCGAAGACCTGGATTCTCGCTTATGGTGCCAAGGTTATCGTGCGGCCGATGGTGAAGGAGGATCGCGACGGGTTGGTGGACTTCTTCAAGAAGGTTCCCGAGGGGGACTTCAGGTTTCTCAAGGATGACGTCGCCGATGCGCGGGTCATCGACCAGTGGGTCCGGGACCTCGACTATGACCGCGTGCTGCCGCTTGTGGTTGAGAAGGATGGCCACATCATCGCCGATGCGTCCCTCCACCGGCGCAAGGAGGGCTGGCGCCGCCACCTCGCGAGCGTCCGGGTTGTTGTGGATCCGACGCACCGGCACAAAGGGGTGGCGTCACGGCTCATCGACGAGCTGACGGATATCGCCGTAAAAGAAGGGATCGAGCGCCTCTACACTGAGCTTCCGACCGATGATCGGGCAGCCATCGATGTCTTCCAGAAACGGGGCTTCAAGCTCGTGGCGCGGTTCGAGCGCAACATCCTGGATCGAGCGGGCAAGTATCATGACCTCGGGGTGTACCATCTGGACCTCGCGGAGCGGCGGTAAGTGCCCGAGGGGCTGGAGGACCGCCCGGATGGGCCGTGGGAGGCATGAATGCGAGTCCGCAACTGGATGACCAAGGTCGTGGTGACGGTGAGTGGCGCGACGCGGGTCCGTGAGGCTTCAGACCTGATGAAGAGCCATAAGATTCGGCACCTGCCTGTGGTGGAGGGGGGACGGCTGGTCGGGATCATCAGCGACCGGGACCTGCGGGAGGTGGTGCCGTCACAGGTGGCGACCTCGAAAATCGAGACCGTGCAGCATTTCCTCGACAAGATCCAGGTCCAGCTGGTCATGACAAAGCAGGTGGTCGGGATCTCGCCGGAGGGGTCTCTCGCCAAGGCGGCGGACCTGATGGTCAGGAATAAGATCGGTTGCCTCCCGGTGTTGGACGGGCACGCGCTGGTGGGGATCATCACCGGAAGTGACATTCTGCGGGTCGTGGCAGGGGACAAGGGGGCCATGGCCTTGCCGGAGATTCCGCCTGTACGGGGGAAGGAATGACGATGCGTATCCTCGCGGCGGTGGATGAATCGGAGGCGTCCCGGGGGGCCGTCCGCTTTGGGGCAGTCCTGACGAAGGCCTTGGGGGGGAGACTGACCCTTGTGCACGTCCGCTCTCGGTCGGAGGGGTCGACGGATGCCCAGGCATTGCTTCGTTCCGCTGAGGCCGATGCGGCGAAGTGGGGGGCAGAGACAGCCACCGGCCGTGTAGAGGTCGGCGCCCCGGTGGATGCCATTCTCCGGTTGGGGCGTAAGATCAAAACCGATATGCTCATTGTGGGGACGCATGGGAGGGCAGGGGTGGCCCGCCTATTTCTGGGAAGCGTCGCGGAGGCCCTCACGAAGCGTGCCCCCTGGCCGGTAGGCGTCGTTCGAAAGCTTGAGGACTCATCCGCCGGAGTCGGCCCCCTTCTGGCTCCGACCGATTTCTCCGAGGGGGCCAGCCAGGCGATTCGGGCGGCTGCGCTTCTTGCGCGAAGGCTGGGCACGCGCCTCGTTCTGCTTCATGTCCTGCCCGAGGTGGTGGCCGACAAGGGCGACGTCGACCCCAAGGCAGTGCAGCGGGCCACGCTGGCGCTCCGGCGCGACGCCGAGAGCAAACTCCACAGTGCCATCGAGACGCTCGGTCTCGAGCCCGGGGAGGTGAATTCTTCTCTCGTGACCGGCGTGGATGCCGTGGGAATCGTGCACGTCGCCAAGGCAATTCATGCGGGGTGCATCGTGATGGGAACGCGTGGGCTCACCGGTCTGCCGCGGGCCCTGCTGGGGAGCGTGACCGACCAGGTCCTGCGCCACGCGCCGTGCCCCGTCGTCGTCGTACCCCCCGGGGTGGGGCGGAAGGGCGGGTGGTGGCGACAGGCACGAGGTTCCAAGAAGGAGAGCTGATCGGTGCGGAAGATTCTGGACATTGCGGTCGGAGAGCTGATGTCGAAGCCGGTGGTGACCGTGACCCCGCAAACGAGCATCGAGGTCCTGACGGGGCTCGTGCACACGCATGGCTTTAACGCATTCCCCGTGGTGAACGACGACGGGGTCCTCCAGGGGCTCGTCAGTCGGCTGGATCTCTTCAAGGCGTATCTGTTGCCGTACTACCGTTTCATTCCTGCCCTGGAAGACACCTGGGTATCCTCCGTTGCTGCCATCATGAGCCGGGGCGTCGTCGCCCTCTATCCGGTCGAGCCGGCGATCAAGGCGATCGCACTCATGGTGGAGCACCGTCTGCGGACCATTCCTATCGTTACCGATACCGTGGCGGGGACTGTAGTGGTGGGCGTCGTCACCCGGCGCGACCTGGCGGCTGCGCTCAAGCCCTGATTGATGACCGATGGCGGCTCGGCAACAGGCCGCGGACCAATAAGGTAAAGTGCACGGTTCATCCCAGGCACAATTTCGAAATTCGAATTTCGAAATTCGGAATTGACCTTCGCGAGGTGTCCATGGAGATGATGACGATTGGCAAGGTCATGACGCCGGCGCCAGCAATAGTGGAGCCGAAGGCAGCCCTGCGAGAGGTGTGTCGCCTCATGGCCGAGCGCAGAATTCGCCACGTCCCTGTCGTCTCGGATGACGGGCTCGTTGGGATTATCAGTGATCGGGACATCCAGGAGGCCTTGCCATCTCCAGCGGATCCAGGGGGCGCGACAGAATTTGCCGCCGCGATGGATCGGATCACCGCCTGGGAGGTCATGACCGAACAGGTCATTACTGTCACGCCTCAGACGCCTCTCGCCGAGGCAGCGCAACTCCTTGCGAAGCGTAAGATCGGCTGTCTCCCAGTCATGGAGAGGGGCCGGTTGGTCGGGATCGTCACTGAGACCGACATGCTTCAGGCCTTGACAAGCGTCTTGAACAAAATCGCGGGCTCGCCGCAGCTCGAGGTGACGGTCGCGGACGCCCCCGGGAGGGTTTGTGAGGTGAGCCGCCTCTGTGCCGACTTGCCTCCCCACGTCGGGGTCTTCGTGCTGGCACGGACCGAGCCTATGGGGCCGAACGAATCGGGTGGCCGAGTGCTTGTCTTGGGGTTTCATCAGGCCCTCGAGCCGCGGGAAATCCTTCGGGTCCTGGAGGGGGCCGGGATCCGGGTCCTGTCCTTCAAGAATCCACAACCCAACTGGGCAACAAGGGGAGAAAGTCGATGAGCCCGACAGCAAAGGTCACACGAATTCTTGCACCGACCGACCTCTCCCAATTCGCGGAGGGGGCATGTCGCCTCGCGGCGCGGCTCGCGAATCGCCTCGAGGCGAAACTCGTGGTCTTCCATGCCGTGCAGGCCATAGACGTAGCCGCAGAGGTGGGACCCGCGACGGAAAGGACGCAGGCCGAGGCCCTGAGCAATGTCCGCGAGCGCGTGTCGGCCTGGTTCCATACGGTCGTGCCGGAAGAGCTCCGGCGCTTCCTCACTCTTGAGGTCCAGGTAGCCGTGGGAGAGCCGGCCCCGAGTATCGCTTGGGCGGCGAAGGAGAGCGGGGCTGACTGTATCGTGATGGCGACACACGGCCGGTCCGGGATCAGCCATCTTGTGATGGGAAGTGTCACCGAGTCGGTGCTCCGGACCGCCCCCGCCCCCGTCCTCGCGCTCAGGCCGAGCCAGGAAGGTCGCCCCCTGAAAGAGGTGAAAAAGATCCTGTGGGCCACTGACCTCTCGACAACCTCTGACGAAGCATGGCGCTACGTCCTGATGCTCGCCGACGCATTCGCGGCGGAGGTGTTTCTGCTCAATGTGGTGAGCCCTCTCGAGTTTGCCGGGATCGGCGACATGCGGGTCCCGCCCCCCTCTGGCTGGGTGGAAGGGCGGGTCGCGGCCAGTTACAAGGAGCTCGCCCGATGGCAACACGAGGTCGAGTTGCTCGGCCTTCGTGCCCGCCGGAATGTCACGGTGGGAGCCCCGGCCGTGTCCATCGTCCTGGAAGCGCAGAAAGCGCCGGCAGACCTGATCGTCATGGGGACGCAAGGGCGCACCGGGCTGAGCCACCTGCTTCTCGGAAGCGTGGCCGAGGCGGTGATCCGGAAGGCCCCCTGCCCGGTCCTGGCGGTCCAGGCGAGGCCGCCGGGCGAACCGGAGAAGCCTGGCTCGCCAACGGCTCTCGCGTAGCCGGCGCACAGGTGGTGGTTTCAGTGAACGATCAAAGACGGGGGAGGGAGCATGAACGAGCAGCAAATTGTGGGCCGCTATCCGAAAACCATTGTCCTCAAGGACGGAACCAAGGTGTCCTTGAGAGAGATGCTGCGCACTGACCGGGAGGGGCTTTATGAATTCTTCGCGAAAATCCCCGACGAGGATCGCAAGTTCCTGAAGCACGACATCTCGAAGAAAGAGGTCATTGATGCCTGGCTCAAGAACATCGATTACGCGAAAGTCTTTCCGCTATTGGCCGAGGTCGATGGGAAAATCGTCGCAGATGCCACGCTGCATCGGCGGAGCAGCGGATGGCTGAGGCATGTGGGGGAAGTGCGGCTCGTCGTTGATCCGGCCTACCGCCGCAAAGGCCTGGGTAGCCACCTGCTGGAAGAATTGATCCTGCTGGCGGCTGATCTCGGACTGGAAAAGCTGGTCGCCGAATTGGTCGCAGAGGACCGGGCGGCGATCCTGGCGGCTCAACGGTTCAACTTCGAGCAGGTGGCGGTCCTGCCGGGGATCATGAGGGATCAGGGTGGCACGAACCACGACTTGGTCGTGATGGTCTTGAATGTGTCCACGGCGTATCTACCCGATTGGTACTATTTCTGATCTCGGTTCATTCTCATGCTGGGTTGGTGACCATCGAATCCGGGGGGA
Source organism: Candidatus Methylomirabilota bacterium (assembly GCA_022615475.1). Lineage (GTDB taxonomy): Bacteria > Methylomirabilota > Methylomirabilia > Methylomirabilales > CSP1-5 > CSP1-5. Next base: position 5,219 of record JAKEGQ010000187.1, read on the forward strand.
GGGCGACCTGGATTGTTCGACTGTTAAGCAGGAAAGGAGGAAGGCAATGGCTCTCATGGCATGGAAACCTTTTGGCGAACTGGGCACATTCCGACGAGAGATGGACCAGCTGTTCGAGCGATTCTTCGGGGAGCTGCCGCGCCTGGACATTGCCGGTGCGGGTTGGGCGCCGCGTCTCGACGTGGCTGAGAGCAAGGACAGCGTGACGGTCAAGGCCGAACTCCCCGGAGTGGAGGCCAAAGACCTGGACATCTCCGCGTCCGGTGACGTGCTGACCATCAAGGGCGAGAAGAGGCAGGAGAGAGAGGAGAAGGAGGAACATCGTTACCTGGTTGAGCGGTCGTACGGGGCCTTTTCGCGGATGGTGAGGCTCCCCGCTCCCGTGGCCAGCGACAAGGCGAAGGCCAGCTTCAAGAGTGGGGTGCTGACGATCGCCCTCCCCAAGACGGAGGAGGCCAAGCGGAAAGCGATCCCGATCAAGGTCGAATGAAGGGGTACCTCCCCCCGGAACCCTGCATCGGCAGGGCCCCTGGTTTCAAAGGATTGATCCCTCGTGTTGCTTCGGGAGACAAGTCGTGTATCACTGTACGACCTATGACGCGGTCAAGGCGGGAAAAATCACCGATATCTATTTTGCCAGGACTCGGGAGATCTTGAAGGCCGAAGGGCTGGACAAGCGCGTCAAGGCCGAGTTCATCGCCAAGAATCTCCCCGAGGACTGGACCTGGGCGGTGCTCGCCGGGCTGGAAGAGGTTGGCACCCTGGCGGACGGGATGAAGGTGGATATCCGAGCGATGGCTGAAGGAACGGTCTTCCGGCCCTGGGAGCCAGTCTTGGAGATCGAAGGGATGTACACCGACTTCTGCGTGTACGAGACGGCCATCCTCGGGCTCATCTGCCAGGCCAGCGGGATTGCCACGATGGCCGCCCGCTGCCGGCTGGCAGCAGGTGAGCGGCCCATCACCAGCTTCGGCGCCCGGCGGATGCACCCGATCTTGGCGCCGCTCATCGAGCGGAACGCCTTTATCGGGGGCTGCGACGGCGTGTCGGTTGGCGAAGGGGCCGAGCTGATCGGTCAGCCCCCGACGGGAACGATGCCGCACGCGTTGGTCCTGATGTACGGCGACACCGTTGAGGCGACGAAAGCCTTCGACCGGGTGGTTCTTGCTGACGTGAAGCGAATCTCGTTGATCGACACCTTTCAGGACGAAAAATTCGAGGCGATCCGGGTTGCGTCGGCATTGGGAGATCGGCTGTACGGCGTGCGTCTCGATACCCCCGGCTCGCGTCGCGGCGACTTCAAGCGGATCGCTCAGGAGGTCCGATGGGAACTCGACCTTCGGGGATTCACCCACGTGAAGATCTTCGTCAGCGGCGGGATCGGTGAGCGCCAGATTCGTGAGATGAATCCCGTGGTGGATGGGTACGGGGTCGGCACGGCCATCAGCGACGCCCCCGTCGTGGACTTCTCCATGGACATCGTGGAGATAGACGGCGTTCCCCTCGCGAAACGGGGGAAGCCGTCGGGGGCCAAACAGGTCTATCGCTGCCAGCTCTGCCACCGGGATCGGGTGACGCCGCAAGCCCATGACTCTCCCGTCTGCGAGTGTGGGGGGCAGATGGAGGGGCTCCTGAATCGGTGGATAGAGCGGGGGAGTCTCGTTGGTCCCCTCCCTTCTGCCGTGAGGATACGGCAGCGGGTGCTCGAACAGCTCCGGTGGATCGGGAGTATTGACGAACGTCAGTCCTCCCGCGAGCCGGCTCCAGAGAGGGTAGAGGAGAGGGCGACGGGCGCGGTTGCGGCTGCGAGCACGGTCGCGGGTTGAGGAGATAAAGAGCCATGAAGGGATACAAGCGTTACAACCCGGCATCGTTCAAGAAAAAGGTGGACGTCGAGACCGATACCTATTTGCCCAAGAAGGCGGCCGGGAAAACGCTGATCTGTCCTGGGTGTCACGCCATCTTGACCCGGAAGCGATGGCGCCTGGATGAGGCGGCGTATGGCAAGCTCCTTCGGGCCGGAACGGCGAGGCAAATATTCTGTCCCGCGTGCCAAAAGATTCGGGACGGCTACCCGAGCGGGCAGGTGACCCTTACGGGTCCATTCCTCGCCGAGCATCGGGATGAAATCCTGCGCCTCATTGCGAACGAGGAGAAACGCGCCAGGGAGAAGAATCCCTTGGAGCGGATCATGAGTCTCAGCGAGGAGAACGGACAGCTCGTCCTCACGACCACCGATGAGAAGCTGGCACAGCGGATCGGACGGGAACTGCGCAAGGCTTGTGGGGGGACAGTGACCTACGGTTGGTCGCACAACAACAAGTTCGTGCGGGTGCAGTGGGAGCGCTGACCGCGCCTGATGAACGCTCTGCCTGAAATCAGCCTCTTAAGGGATCCAATTCCCTGTTGTGACTCGAGACGTTGTGGGTTAAGATGTTGTGGGTTAAGATACCCTTCCTACCAGCTGTTCCATCTGTTGGGATAAAAGGAGGTTGCCATGAACTTTAGACAGTTGATCGGTGTATTGACGTTCGCGGGATTGCTCGTCCTTCCCGCTCTCTCGCCCATGACAGACGCCGAGGCCCAGAAAGGGCCCCCATGGGGGCAGCAGGCCGAGGAGAGCTTTCGTCTCGGCCCCGGCATGGGCCCGCGGCTGATGACCGAGCAGGAGTGGCAAGAGCACTGGAAGAAGATGCAGAGCCTGAGCCCGGAGGAACGGCAGAAATACCGCGAGGAATGGCATAAGAAGATGGTCGAGCGGGCGCGCGAGCGCGGCATCACGATGCCCGAGACGCCGGGCCCGTACGGTCCGGGCAAGGGGCCTGGTGGTGGCCAGCCCGGCGGAGGCCGCCCGTACTAAAGCAAACGCACAAAGTGCGTTTGCTTTGGAGCAATGGAACAGTGGAC
>JAKEGQ010000188.1 GCA_022615475.1 Candidatus Methylomirabilota bacterium
AACAGGACCAAGGTCACCGTGGTGACGAAGCGACGCATGGGGGACGTGGGGACGGGCTCGAGCGAAGCCACGTTTCACAAGCACTTTGCCGAGGCGGTGAAAATCGTCAAGGCAGGAAAGGCTCTTCCCCCCGAAGCGCCGGAAGCGAAGTAACTCGATCCCAGGGAGAGGCCGCCAAAGGATGAGACCTTGGCGGCCTCCGTTTTTTCCTCCCGTTCTCTATCCAAGGGTCAGCCCATTCCGTCGGCGCATCGGCCCCCCTCCTTTGCGAGCGATCGGAGGCTCACACGACGGACTTTTCGGCAGTGACGACCTCGACCCTGATGGTAAAGGTCCGAGCCTCTCTGGGCCCGAGGGCGCCGACGCCTACCACCTGGCGTGAGATTATCTCCCCTTGGTCGTTCTGCACTTGGACCAAGACAGAGTACTCACACGGCTCGGCGATGCCGGGATGGCGGATCGTCCCCTCGACCTGCAGCGGGCAAAAGATGGGCGACGTGAGCCGGGCCAGCCTATCCGGATCAAGGCGCACGTACCGCTGGCAGGCAGGGCAGACCGCCGCGCTGGTGAGGATCGTGGCCGTGCAGTGGGGGCATGTCCTAGTCGTTCCGGGAAAGGCGGGGTAGGGCAAGGTCGTCATCTCGACTCGCCTTCCTCGCGGGTGGCACCCCGAGTGGTCGCTTCCTCTTCCCAACCGAACTCGACCTTCCCTCGCATACGCGACCCCGCCGCCACCGTGAGCGAGCCTGCCTTGACGTCCCCGATCAGGGCCCCTGATTGCAGGAGCTGTACCCTCATCGTCGCCTGAATGTTACCCTGCACCTCACCCCCGACATTGATGGTTGATGCTCGGAGATCTCCCGTGACGTGAGCGCCGGGCTCGATGGTGAGATCGCCTTCCACTTGAACGTCTCCCTGAAAACGGCCGGCAATCCTCAGATGCCCAACCCCTTGGATTTTTCCCTCGACGGTCAGGCCGGCGGCGATGAGAGAGTCGTTCTTCGGCGAGCCCGCCTCCGCCGGTCGGCGCGACTCGGAAGCCTGGGGGATGCCCTCGGGTTGTTTCGAATGCGCGCGAACTTGGTCTTTCTCCAGGTATTCTTTCCACAGTGCCATGGTGATATCCTCCTTACCCATGCCCATAGGCCCGCCTCGTCGAGTGCCCCTGTCCCACAGGGATCCAACTATTGCTCGTCATCTTTCTCGAGCTTTGCCAAAAAACAACGCCCTCTCGGCACGCACTTCGCTCCCGGAGGGCGTCTGGATGCTTGGTACGCCATCACTGCTGCTGGAGGTGGGTTCGGAACGATGCCTACCCCGGTTCCATCCTGCCACTACCTCTGTTACTACAAGGCAGATTCTATGCCAAATTGGGGGCGCTTCACCCTACCGCATGGCATGTTCTCGATTTTCCTTGCTTCGCTCAAGACGCCCAAAATGGCATGTAGGGACACTCCCCCTTCCCGGGTTTGTACCATATGTAAGCCTTACATGGGGGGATGTAAGGATTACACCGTGAGGAAAGTCCGTTCATGCATGGGAAGGTAACGCTTGCCGCCACGACGCTCTTTCCACGGGGATTCTATCCCCTCTTGAGGTGTCCGTCAACTCGGGGGTAGCTCAGCCTGTCCCCTTTTCCCCCGAGAAGTAAGAAGTAATAGGATGGCAATCGCTGATCCGCGCATGGGTCCGGCGGCCCGTCCACGAAGATGTGCGAGCCTATTCGGGGTCAGCCCGGATGTCGTTCAATTTGCGGAGGAACCGCCGCCAAGCGTCCAGCACTTTCCCCCAGAGTTCGTGTCGGTAGGAGCGTCTGCCTGGCGGCTTGCGTTGCCGAACTTCGCGCTCCGGTCGCCCCGCCGTTACCCTCGCGTGATATTTCCAGATCTCCTCTTGTGCCTGGGGGTTCAGACTGACGAATGCCACCCCGGCCCTTCCTGGCGCCGTCCACCTCACGGTAGCCGCAACCTGAACCGCGCGGTCGCTGATGGGGAGTCGGAAGCGGAGGCCCAGATCTGCGCCGGCAGAGGGGATCGCCCCCTTCGTCGTGACGAGCCCCCCGCCGGTCCCAATGTTGGTCATCCGGCCTGCCCCTGTCCGCGAAGGGCCACCGCGGACCGTGTACTCCACCGGGAGGTCACAGGTGATGCGGGGCGAACGCCGCTGATCGATCAGGTAAGCCATCGCAGTCTCCTCGACCGCGGGCGCTCCGCCAGGTCGTCCGGTCGCTTAGCGGGCCCTGAGGCCTTCGGCATGGCCGCCTTGTGTGTCAAGGTCCTGGTGTTATGGGTGGGGGTTCTTCTTGCGGCTTCGGGTTGCTTCTCTGGGGTGCTTCCTTCGGCTGCGGGTTGCTTCCCTGTCGACTCGAGGGCCCAGGCGAATTTGACTGCGCCTTGGTCTTTTCGTGCTCGTGGACGAGGAGACCACCCACCACACCGGCCGCGCCCCCGACAGCGGCACCAATCACCGGGCTACCGCCGGTGATCGCCCCGAGGAGCGCTCCGCCCCCGGCGCCGATCGCACCGCCGGATAGCGCTCGCTGCTGCTGGTCAGTCATTCCGGCACACCCCGCACTCAAAAAGGGCAACGCGAGAGTCAGGAGTGCGCGCATTCTCATCCTCATGCCACCCTCCTTTGGACGCTGCCTAATTGCCGAGGGCGCGCCCTGACGATCGACTTTAGCTGCATGCGGTTAACCGGCTTTTCGAGGAGCACCGACACATTCAACTGCTCCACTTGCGCTCGTACGTCTCTGCCCGCCTGCGCACTGACCACGAGGATGGAGATTGCTGGACAGTAAGCGCGGCAGAGGCGCAGGACGTCGCATCCGTTCAGGATGACGCCCTGGACTGCTGGCAGGTCAATAATGGCCAGCTCGAACGGACCTTCCTTCAGCCTCTGGAGGGCCTGCCATCCATTTCTGGCTGTCTCGACCGCATATCCCTCCCCGAGGAGGAAGAGCCTCAGCCCCTCCCGACTGTGGAAGTCATTGTCCGCGAGCAGAATCCTCATCTCACCGCGGGTGGACCGCTCGCGCTGCCGCATGGCGTCTATCCTCCGACTACAGCTCTCAGTACGCCGCCTTCTTCCTTCCTCCAGTTCCTGAAGAACCGGAAGAAGACAGTGCCTGACGGCTGTTACTCAACCCTCGCCTCCTTGGTCTGGGGGGACGGGCTCGGTTCGCCCACGAAATGGACCGTCTCCTTTCCCTTCACGACGTCGGGAGTGATGACCCAGGTCCCGCGACAAGAGGCACTGGCCACCTTGTTGGCGGACTCGGGCCCGGCGGCGAGAAGGGTGAAGCCACTGCCGATCCCTCCCAGAATGCAGAAAGCCGCCTTGAAGGGAAAGTAAACGGCGGATCCGACTACGCTGCCGACCCCTGTCCCAACCTGGCCCAGGGTGCCCTCTTCGGAGGCCGACCCCGCCCAACTCGGGCTGGTAAGGGCGAGTAAGCCAAATGTGACCATCACTGCAAGAACCTGCCTCATTTTGCCTTCTCCTTCCCTTCTGGGCGCTAGCCCTGTGTCACCTCCCGCTGCCCTGGCCGTACCGTCACTTGGGCCCGCAGACGGTTGCTCACCTGGCCCTGCCGATCAATGACAAAGACTTCGTAGGTGCAAATCCTTAGTCGGTCCTCTCCGATCGTGCCTCTGCGACGTCCATCCTGTTGAATCTCCCACCGACAGGGCGGCCCGGAGTCTGAGAGCCGCTGTTCCCATCCGCGCACCTCGCCGGTTTTGGGTGGCGACGGTATTGCCAAGCTCTAAAAGGAAGAATAGGGAACCGGATGAGGAAGCACCATCGGGTGAAACCTGATATCACTGAGGAAAAAACCTGAAAGGGAGGGAGGGTAGGGGCCGATTCCCGCCAGCATCCCCACGCACACCCAGGCCTGCCTTTCATTGACCCTTACGCGTGGGAAGGGCAATAAAAAAGGTAGTCTATCCGTTACTTCTCCCTGAGTATCTCTGGCGTCAGCTGAGGATCGTTAATTCGTATGAGTTTGAACAGCTTCACCGCATCTTCCTGGGCCAGTGCCCCGGAGTAGCTGACGTAATACGCTCCAGTCCCGGTGCGAAATACTCTGAGGCTTTTCGGAAAGTACAGTTCACTTTTCAATCGCTCGCGATTTAACTGCCCCAATGCCGCCCATGCCTCCTGCTCGCTCGTATACCTCCCGACGATGACAAAATATTTACCTGCTTGTGCGAGCAACAACCCAGCGCGCCCGGGGCTCTCCTCGGCCCACGCCCGACTCGTGAACACGCTGCCCCGCCGATCGATTTTGGAAGGTTCAACCATCTCCAAAGACACGGGCTCCGCGGCGGGAGGCGGACTCAGTACGGAATTACTCGCTGCCACTTGCGCTTCATTCACGGCTTGCAGGGCCGCCGACTTGGTACTCACGTTACTTACCGTGGCGATCAATATCGCGGGTATCCCAAGAGCGGCAAAAAATACCTCTTGGGGACTTCTCTCATGAAACGTCTTGGTATATAGCACTGAGATTATCGCTCCAACCAACACCCCCGTGAGGACGATAGCGAGGTAGTTCGGTTGGGCAAAGGCTAGACTTGGATTCAGCAGCGAGGGCAGCAGCTGCATGAAGAGGAAGGGCGATACACCAGCAAGCACACCGATGACAAACGTGAGAACGACATTCCCAAGAGTTGTACTTCCCCTCATCCCTTCTCTCCTTCTCCTCAGGTTTAGGGGCCCCGACCACGAAAATAAAGAGCCTTCTCAGGCCATGCCTAGCCCGCGAAGGCGTCTAGATGTTTCAGCGTGCCAACGATTGTGCCGGAGGTGGGCTAGGGGGGTCGTCCGGTGGTGCGTCTTTTGTACCCCGACCGCCATACCCCCTGTCAAGCCCAAACTGCGGTTCTCTTAGGGGTCTCGCCGCTGTGGACGATCAGGCGGCAAGCTAGTAGCCTGCTCCACCAGTTTGGGCAGAAATTCCCGCCAGGGGATCTCCACGCCCCGAACGATGCGGAGGCCAAGCGCATAGCTCCCCGGCTGATTCGGTTCCTCCTGAAACCAACGCACCTCGGCCTTGAAGAAAATCGTCTGATCCTTGAGCCCTCGGAATTGCAACGAGAGGCCCACAGTTGTCCCCGCAGTAAAGATCTCAGGGCATTGCACTCGCAGACCGCTCTTGCTCCAGTTCACAAGGCTCACCGGAAGCGGAGGGTCTGTATCCTTGCGAAACGTCGCGGAAATGCTTCGCTGGGTTGCCTCATCAACGCGGTGCCTCACCTCCCGCCTCCACTGTGTGCACAGGGGGACGAGACCGGCGTGAAATCTGGAGATGGATGCGAGCAAGCACATGGCGAGTGCCGCCTCTTCCTTGATCCGGCTGAGCTCCCGAAGGGCTGCCTTGGCTTCCCGTTGGGCGGGTGTCAGACGAGACTCCAGCGGTTGGTCTTTCAGGGCGACGAACCTGGCCACGGCCTGCGGGTCTCCCTTGCGGGCCAGGACGCGCTCGGCCTCGGCTTCGAAGATCTCGATGGTGTCGGTATCACCGGCGGCAAGGGCCTCCTCATACTCACCAAGTAGGTCGGCAGCCGATTGCTCCTCCCAGGCACGGGTCAGCTTCTCCTTCAAGGAAAAGCGCGCGATGACCCTGGCAAGCTCCTGCAGAGCCTTGAGGGCCTGTTCCGCCAAGTCATCCTTCTTGCCGGCGAGGAAGCCCTGGGCCTCGGCCTCGAAGACCTCGACCTTCTCGTTATCTCCTTTAAGGAGGGCCTCCTGATACTCGGTGAGCAGGGCAGTGCCGGATTGGCCTTGGGTCAGCTTGTGCCTCAGGGAGAAGCGGCCAACGATCTGATAGAGCCTCTTGATAGCGTCGCGGGCCTGGCCGGGTAAATCCCGACGGACGGGTTTGAGGATCGCCTGTAGCGCTTCTTCCTTCTCGATGACCTTCTGGCGAAAGGTCTTCAGCAGCTGTTCCGTCACCTGACCGAGGCTCTCCTGGGCGTGCTGGAACTTCTCCATTGCCGCGGACGGCATGAGTGCCTCCTCGGTCAAGATCGAGCATGCCTCTGCGATGAACATACCGAAGAGCTCTATGGGGGCCTTCGTCATCTGTCTCAGGTCGTCCATCGGCACCGCTTCCGGCCCTCATCTGCCCTGTCCGCGTCTAACGGAAGGCCTAATTTGTTCCGGAGGAAAGATAGGGGTGAGCATAACCACCTGTCAATATGCAGTTTTTTCATATTTTGCGCGAGACACGACCGCCCGATCTCTGCCAAAATGTCACGGTTCTGCCTCAGCGAGGGAGACCTGTTAGTGGAAAAATGAAAGAAGCGTTCCTCTTGTAGACCCGGCTTGAGCGAGCTGTCAAGGGGAATAAAGACCCAGAGTGAGAGGGAGCTCGCGTGAGAAGATTATTGGCGCGCGATGATGGGTGTAAATCCTTGCCTCTTGAGGGCCTCAAACACCTCGACCGCTTCCGATCGGCTTTCGTATTCGCCCACACGGACGGCATGCACCGGGGTGGGGACAGCCTTCGAGACGATCTTGGGGGTGTAGTTCTTCTTCTGGAGATTGTGAGCCAAGTCGATGGCCTCATTGAGATCAACGAACGACCCGACCTCCGGACCGAACTTTCCACCTTCCGTCTCGACCACGTTCGACGGGAACCCATCGACTTTCAGCCTACCTGCAGTCTGTTCCGCTTCCGCGCGGCTCTCGAATTCACCGCCATAGACGCGATGGCGGGTCATCGGCGCGGTCATCGTGCGGATGATCGGGCGGAACCCGAGTTGTTCCAAACGTGCCTTGAGGGCGACGGCGTTCCGCTCGACAACCAGAGCAGCGACCTGGACGGTGTACTGTTTTTCCCTCTTCGCCTCTGGCTCCGTTACGGCAGCCATCGGCTTTGCGGCAGGCTTCTCTGTGACTCGTGGTGCCGGGGGCGGAGGCCTCATGATCGGAGGCGCCTTCGCCTCAGGGGGGGTGGTTGCCTTGGGGGGTGCTTCCGCCGTAGGCCGCCTCGGCACGAGATCCTTGCAGAGCGCGTAGCCCGATTTCCCCCATAGCTGTACCTCTCTGACCTTGCACCATTCGCCGTCTGTGTCGGCAGGTTCGATCTCCACGATATCGCCTGGTATGAGCTGCATGACCACCCGGCCCTCGGCGGCCATTTGGGAGAACACGAGTACGTCCTTGTCCAGGGTCATCCGTTCCGGCGGGGCTGCCGCCTCGGCCGGATAGCCGCCTAGGGCAACGGCGGCCACCATAGCCAGGGTCCGGGCCAGAAGTCTTGCTCCCTTCAACGGTCTTACCCCCTCTCAATCTCGGAGCGTTTCCGGTCAGAACTCGCTAATTCCCCAAGCGTTGCAAGTTTTGCACCTATTTCCTCTTTCCTCGCCCTGAGACCCTGGATACGCACACGTCAGGCATGTGATCTTGCCCAAACTACAGTTTTCTTAAGGGACAGCTAAGGCAAAGAAGATGGGAAGATGGGGTGTGTCTGGGGGATGGGAGGGCGATGGGGGAGAGTTTCGTCAGCAAGCGAGCAAAAGGGGTTGAGTCTCTTGCTGACTATTTCTTGTTTTCATGGCGGTGGGCCAGGTGATGCAGCAGGATGCCTTCGCGGAGGCCGCCGTCGCTCACCGTGAGCTCATCGAAGCCGAATACATCCAGAATCTCACGCATAAGCAAAGTGCCGGCCACGATCACATCGGCCCGGGGCGGCTCGAGGCCAATGATCTTTCGCCGCTCGGCCAAGAAGAGGGAGCAGAGGTGATCCAGAAGCTCCTGGAGGCGCTTTCTGGACAGGCGGTGGCCCGTCACGCGCTCGCCATCGTACCTCGTCATACGAAGGTCGATCGCGGCAAGGGTGGTAGCCGTGCCCGCGGTCGCCACCAGGATCGCCGCCGCTGGGATACTGAGAGATGCAGGTACGTGCCGGATGGTCTGGCGAATCGAGGTCGCTGCTGACTCGAGTTCTTCCCTGGAGGGCGGGTCACCTTTGAGGTGGGCTTCGGTCAGCTTTACCACGCCGATGGGGAGGCTGACGTATCCAGTGATTTTTCCCTGCTCGAATGTGGTGAACTCGGTGCTGCCGCCTCCGACGTCCAGGATGAGCATGTTGCACCAGTCCGGGCCCAGGGCATGGGACACCCCGAGGGCGGTCAAGGTCGCCTCGACTTCTCCTGAAATGACCACGAGATCGATTCCCGCCTCTCTCCGAGCGCGGTCGAGGAATTCGGCGCGGTTCTTGGCTTCTCGAGCCGCACTGGTGGTGACGGCAAAGATCTCTTGGACCCGGTGCTCCTCGGTCTTCTGGGCAAAGCGCTGAAGCACCCGGATGGTGCGCTCCATGGCCGCAGGGCTCAGTGTGCCGGTCTCCTGGAGACGCTCCCCAAGGCGGGTGATCACCTGCTCCTCAAAGACGGCCCGATAGGTCCCGTCTCTGTCCGCGTCGGCGACGAGGAGCCGAACGGTATTTGTTCCTACGTCAATCGTCGCGTACCTGGCCACTACTCAGCACCTATCGGTCTTGGCGAGGGGCGGTGCCGGCGCCAGCCGCCGCTCGCTCCGCGAGTCCTGCCACCGCGGCAGGATCCGGCCTGACCACAATCGTCTTCTCCTGCGTGATCAGGACCGTTCCGGGCTTGCTCCCCTTTGAGCGCCTGACAAAGCGGACAGCGGTGTAGTGGACGGGGACCTTGCCGGCGTTCCGGGCCTTGCTGAAGAAGGCGGCGAGCAGCGCGGCCTCGCGTAAGGTTCGCGGAGGGACCGTCTGTCCCTTCGGGTTACGGACGACCACGTGTGAGCCGCCGTAGCCTTCGACGTGGAGCCACAGGTCGTGGGGGCGCGCCAGGCGAAAGGTGAGGTGCTCATTCCCCGCGGAACTCCGGCCCACCAGGATTTCCCGGGCATCGGTCGAGAGGTAGCGGCGCGGCTCACGCCTTGCCGCACCCTCGTCCTGAGACCGGGGCTTGAGCGGTGGCGGCTCGAGCCGCTCGAGCCCATGGGCCGTCTTCGCCCTATCCACGGCCTCGCCGCTCTCTGCCTGGACGACCCTTTCCAGGGCCGACTCCCACTCTTTGAGTTCTCCTTCGGTCTCGCTGAGCCGGCGCTCGATGACGGGCAGTCCGCGTTTCACCTTTCGGGCCTGCTTGAAGTATCGCTCGGCGTTGGCATCGACCGAGAGGGCCGGGTCGAGGGCGATCGTGACGGACCGACCTGGCTCGGCGTAGTAGTCGGGGACGGTGACCTCGGCGAAGCCACGCCCGACGCGCTCATGGTGAACCCGGAGGAGCTCCCCCTTCCGGCGGAGTTCCTCCCACCCCCGCGCCTTCGCGAGGTCCGCCAGAATCTTCTCCCGCCGCCGCGCGAGGCGCCGAATCCTCTGCCGGAGGAGCCTGCCGTAGCGCTCTTGTGTCACCTTCCACTGCGGCATCATCGCTGGGCTATCTTATCCGTGAGCGGGCGGCAAGTAAAGGGAGAGGGTGGCCGGTCCCAGGCGTCGTTCAGGTTTGACAGGCGGCGAAAACTGCAGTAAATTAAGGGTTACGTCGGGAAATCTCCTCAAGGGGGTCCGTAGCGTTCGCGAGGCATCGGCGGCCTTCGCCGGGTGGCCTGGAGTGGTTGGGTCCCAATGCTCAAGAGTATGACCGGGTACGGCAGGGCCGAGGGTGCCACAGCCGCCTACCTGTACACCGTCGAAATCCAGGCCCTTAACCACCGGTTTACCGACATCCGGATCAAACTCCCCCGGGCCTTGACGGCCCTCGAGCATGTGCTGCATCGCGAGATCCGCGAACGGGTGCACCGAGGTCGCTTCGACGTCCAGGTCACGGAAAAGCTGCACGGCGAGCTGTCGCGGACGCTCCGCATCGACCGGGGGGCCATCCAGCAGTACGTCGCGGCGCTCAGGGATCTCCAGCGGGAATTGGGTCTCGGCGGTGAACTGACCATCGAGGCGCTGATGGGGCTGCGGGACCTCGTCAGCCTAGAGGGCGCGGAGGTGGACCTGACGGAGGCGGAGGCACTCGTCGTAGGACTGCTGCATCAGGCCCTGGACGAGGTCGAGTCGATGCGGAAAAAAGAGGGAGAGCACCTGGCCCGGGGTCTTGCGGTGGGCGCCAGCCAGATCGAGGCAGCGCTTGGGATCGTGGAGGCCCGGGCGCCTCACGTGGCGGAGGCCTACCGGGCCCGGGTGCACGAGCGCGTCACGGCCCTGCTGGGCGCCCCACTGTCCGATCCGGATCGGCTCGCGCAGGAGGTGGTGCTCTTCGCGGACCGGTCGGACATCACCGAGGAGTGCGCGCGGCTCAAGAGCCACCTCGCGCAGTTCCGAACGAACCTCTCGGGAAGTGGTCCCCACGGTCGGCGGCTGGAGTTTCTCTTGCAGGAGATCCACCGTGAGGTCAACACCATCGGGACGAAGGCGGCCGATGCGGTCATCTCCCCGGCCGTGGTGGAGATGAAGGCGGACCTCGAGCGACTGCGGGAGCAGGTCCAGAACATCGAATGAG
>JAKEGQ010000189.1 GCA_022615475.1 Candidatus Methylomirabilota bacterium
GCGCTCGCCACCAAGGAGGCCCTCGTGATGGCCGGGGCGCTGCTGACGGCCGAGGCCGCGGCCCGAGGGGTGAAGCTGTTGCCGGTGGACAGTGAGCACTCCGCGATCTTCCAGTGTCTCGAGGGGGGCGGGTCGGCGGCGCTGAAGCGGATTATCCTGACCGCCTCGGGGGGAGCGCTGCGGCAGGTCCCGAGGGATCGACTGGCGTTCGTGACCCCCGAGGAGGCCTTGAACCATCCGGTCTGGAGCATGGGAAAGAAGATCACCATCGACTCGGCGACGCTGATGAACAAAGGGCTCGAGGTGATCGAGGCGCGATGGTTGTTTGACATCGACGCAAAGCAGGTGGACGTGATCCTGCATCCCCAGTCGATCGTGCACTCCCTCATCGAGTATGTGGACGGTTCGGTCCTGGCCCAGCTCGCCCCGCCCGATATGCGCCTTCCCATCCTCTATGCCTTGAGCTACCCGGCTCGCCTCAAGAACGCCTTTCCCACCCTCGATCTGGTCCAGGTGGCCTCCCTCACCTTCGAGCCGGTCGATCGGGAGCGCTTTCGGTGTCTCGGATACGCGTATGAGGCGGTCGCGATGGGTGGAACGGCACCGGCCGTTTTGAACGCCGCCAACGAGGTGGCGGTCGAGCTGTTTCTCGGTCGCCAGATCGGCTTTGGCGAAATCCCCGAGGTGATCGAGGCGAGTCTCCGCGGGCACCGGCCGGGGGACGGGGACAGTCTGGACGAGATCCTGGCGGCCGATCGGGAGGTTCGCGAAGAGCTTTCCCGCACGTATCGGGCCAGGGTGAGGCCGGTGTCATGACGGTCGAAACCATCGTCTCCTTCATCGTCATCCTGGGCCTCCTGATCTTCGTCCACGAACTGGGACACTTCCTGGTCGCCAAGCGGGCCGGCGTCGGGGTGCTCAAGTTTTCCCTCGGGTTCGGTCGCCGCCTCCTTGGTTTCCGGCGGGGAGAGACCGAGTACCTGATTTCCGCCATCCCGCTCGGCGGCTATGTCAAGATGGTCGGCGAGGATCCACGCGAGGTCGTGGTGGACGCCGCCGGTCAAGCCTTCGATGGTGCGGGCCAACCCCTGGATCTCCGGAAGTCGTTCGCCCACAAGTCGGTGTGGACGCGGATGGCCATCGTGCTGGCCGGGCCGGGCGCGAATTTTCTCCTGGCCGTGCTGCTCTTCTGGGGGGTCTTCACGCTGGTGGGTCGCCCGGTCTTTCCGCCCGTGGCGGGAAAACCCGACGCGGAATCCCCGGCCGCCGTCGCCGGCCTCGGACCGGGCGATCGCATCGTGGCGGTGATGGGTGCTCCGGTGGGGACGTGGGAGGAGATTGACGCGGCGCTCCAGGCCTCGAAGGGCAAGCCCGTGACGCTCCGCATCGAGCGGGACGGGGTCCAGCGGGATCTCACGGTGACACCCCGCCGCAAGACCTTCACCGATCTCTTGGGCGACGAGCGTGAGGTCTGGAGTATCGGGGTCGGACCCTTCATGTCGACCGCCGTGGGCAGGGTGATGGAGGGATTTCCGGCCGCGGAGGTGGGTCTCAAGGCCGGCGACCGCATCGTCGCCGTCGACGGGGAGCGGGTGGAAACCTGGGAAGAGTTGGCCCGGCGGATTCACGCGCGGCCTGGGCAGGAGATCGCACTGACGGTGGAGCGGGGCGGGACACGCTTTCCGGTCACCCTGATCCCGAAGGCCTCTGTACAGCAGGATGCGGGTGGTCAGACGGTAACGGTGGGGCTCATCGGCATCAGTCCTGTGGAGGGTCTCGTATACCAGCGGGTAGACCCGGTGACCGCGCTGGTCGATGCCGTGGCCCGAACAACAGTCACGAGCGTGAAGATTCTGTATGTGCTCGTGAAGATGGTGGAGGGGGCCGTCTCCCCTAAGACGATCGGCGGACCGATACTCATGGCCCAGATGACCGGCGAGCAGGCCCAGCAGGGACTACTCAACCTGGTCTTCTTTACCGCGCTCCTCTCCATCAATTTGGGCATCCTGAATCTGCTTCCCATCCCCATCCTGGACGGCGGCCACCTCGCCTTCTTTGGCATCGAATTGCTCCGTGGCAAGCCGATCAGTGTGAAGAAGCGAGAGATGGCGCAGCGGGTCGGACTGGTCCTCTTGGTGGCCTTGATGATCTTCGCCTTCTACAATGACATCTTTCGATTGCTCGGAAGGCCCGAATGAAGTATAGTTCACGGACCACGGTTCACGGGTCTGCGGGCGGGCCTCCCATCTCAGGTCTCTGACAGCGAATAGCCGACAGCCGACAGCTAGGAGGCTGATAACACATGAAAGCACGGCGGAAGACGCGGCAGATTCAGGTGGGGTCCCTCAAGATTGGCGGGGACGCGCCGGTCTCGGTCCAGTCCATGACCAAGACAGATACCCGCAATGTCGAGGCCACCCTCGATCAGATCTGGGCCCTGGAGGCGGCAGGTTGCGAGCTGGTCCGGCTCGCCGTCCCGGACGAGGAGGCCGCCGCAGTCCTGAGCACAATCCGCGCCCAGATCCGTATCCCCCTGATCGCTGACATCCACTTCAATTACCGGCTGGCGCTCCAGGCGCTCGAGCAAGGGGTGGACGGCCTGCGCCTCAATCCGGGCAATATCGGCGCGCGCTGGAAGGTGGAAGAGGTGGTGCGCGCGGCGCGAGAGCGCAAGGTCCCGATCCGCATCGGCGTCAACGCCGGGTCGCTCGAGAAGGAACTCCTGGCAAAGACCGGCAAGCCCACGCCCGAGGCGATGGCGGAGAGCGCCTTGAAACACATCCGGATCCTGGAGGATCTCGATTACCCCGAGATCAAGGTCTCCCTGAAGGCGTCGCACCCCGCCATGATGATTGCCGCCTACCGTCTGCTAGCGGAGCAGGTGGACTACCCCTTTCACCTGGGGGTGACCGAGGCCGGGACCGCGTTCCCGGGAACGGTGAAGTCTGCGGTGGGGATGGGGGCGCTGCTCGCCGATGGCATCGGCGATACCATCCGGGTCTCCCTCACCGAGGACTGTGTCGAAGAGATCAAGGTCGGCTTCGAAATCCTCAAGGCGCTGGAACTGAGAGAGCGAGGGCTCAACATCATTGCCTGTCCCTCCTGCGGCCGAGTCGAGATCGATCTCATGGGGCTCACCAAGGAGGTCGAGCGGCGGCTCGCGGAGCTCGGCCTGAAGAAGGCGATGAATGTCGCGGTGATGGGGTGCGCCGTCAACGGCCCGGGCGAGGCACGGGGGGCGGACATCGGGATCGCCGGTGGCAACGGAGTCGGCATCCTCATCAAGAAGGGGCAGATCATCCGCAAGGTGAAGGAATCCGAGCTGGCCGACGCCCTCGTGGAGGAACTGAAGAAGATGGCGGAGTCCGGCGAAGCGGAAGACGCGTCGCCCGGCGCCGGCGATCTGCTCACCATCCTTCCCAAGGAGTGAGTCTCGCCTGTTGTCTCACCATACCGTGCGGTGGAGTAGCCTGCTCATCCCCACATTGAGAGAGGATCCCGCCGAGGCCGAGGCGGTGAGCCACCGGCTCATGATCCGCGGTGGCCTGATCCGCGCCCTCGCCGCCGGGATCTATTGCTACCTCCCCCTGGGCCAGCGGGTCCTGGACAAAATCAACGCCATCATCCGGGAAGAGATGAACCGGATCGGGGGGCAGGAGTTCACCCTGCCCGCGCTCCACCCCGCCGAACTCTGGCAGCAGACCGGTCGGTGGACCGAAATCGGCGAGGAGATGTTCCGCCTGAAGGACCGGGGAAAGCGGGACATGTGCCTCGGAATGACCCACGAGGAGATCATCACCTGGCTGGCCGCGAAAGAGATCCGCTCGTATCGCAATCTCCCCCAGATCTGGTATCAGATCCAGGTCAAGTTCCGGGACGAGGCCCGGCCCAAGAGCGGCGTGCTCCGGACCCGGGAATTCCTCATGAAGGATTCCTACAGCCTGGACGCGGATGAGGATGGGCTCGCGCAGAGCTACGAGCTGCACAAAGAGGCCTACGGCCGGATCCTTCGACGGTGCGGCCTCACCTTCTACGTGGTCGAGTCCGATCCAGGGATGATGGGCGGGGCCGGTTCCCACGAATTTATGGCCCCGTCTCCTGCGGGCGAAGACGAGGTGGTGCTCTGCGGATCGTGCGGCTATGCGGCCAATGTGGACCTGGCGGCGTCGCGGCCCGCGCCTCCACCCTTTCCCTCGTGGCCGTCGCTGGAGGAGATCGCGACCCCGGGGACCAGGAGCATCGACGAGGTCTCGGCTTTTCTCCAGATCGATCCCCGTCTCACCCTCAAGACCCTCATGGTCATGACCAAGGCGGGACCACTCCTCTGCCTGCTACGGGGCGATCAGCAGCTCCACGAGCGAAAGGTCGAGCGTCTCGTCGGCCCGTTCCGGCCGGCCCATCGGGACGAGGTCAAGGCCCTTGCCGGGGTCGAGGCCGGCTTCCTCGGTCCGCTGGGTCTTGAGATCCCTCTGTTGGCCGATGAGGCGCTCGCCGAGGGGGTTTACGTGGCCGGGGCCAATCGCGAGGACACCCATGTCCGCGGGGTGGTCCCGGGCAAACACTTCAAGACACGGTACGCGGATATTCACCGCGTGCAATCGGGAGACGGCTGCGTGAAGTGCGGGAACCCGATCATGGTCGAGCGCGTGATCGAGGTCGGCAACATTTTCAAGCTGGGGACCCGGTATTCCACCCCGCTCAAGGCGCTCTATCTCGATGAGAAGGGACAGGAGCACCCCATCGTCATGGGGAGTTATGGGATCGGTCCGGCCCGGATCGCGGCCGCCGCGATCGAACAGCATCACGACCGGGATGGCGCCATGTGGCCCGTGACTATTGCCCCCTTTCAGGTCCACCTCCTCACGGTCAACGTCAAGGATCAGGCGATGCGTGAGCTGGGTGAAAAGCTGTACCAGGCCCTCAACGGGGCGGGGGTGGAGGTGCTGTACGATGACAGGGATGAGCGACCCGGGGTGAAATTCAAGGATGCGGATCTCGTGGGGATTCCCTATCGGGTGACCGTAGGGAGCCGGGCCATCCAGGAAGGGCAGGTGGAGATTCGCAATCGCCGGAGTAAACAGGATTCGCTTGTGCCGGTCGCGGAGACTGTCACCCGCATCCAGTCCCTCTTGCGCCAGCCGGAAGGGGGGTAGTTGGGATCAGTCCTGGTCGGACGAGGAGGACGGGGGCGGCTGGTGGTCGGAGGTGCCCTTCTCGGCCTTGGCTTTCCCGTCGTTGCTGCTCGTGCCCGGGGAGCCGTCAGCGCCCTTTTTCTCTCCCTCGATGGCCTTTTTCCGCTCGGGACTGGCGTAGTCGGTCGCGTACCAGCCGCTCCCTTTGAAGACGAGGGCGGGCGGCGACAGGACGCGGCGGACCGGTCCGGAGCACACCGCACACGTCGTGGTCGGTTTGTCGGAGAACTTCTGGATCACCTCAAAGGTGTGACCACAGACCTCACAGCGGTATTCGTAGATCGGCACTGGATCCATCCTCCTTGTGCGCTGGTTCGGGATAAGCCAAAAATATATTCTATGCTTCTAAGCCCTATGTGTCAACCGCCTTTCCCCTTTCCGGAGCGATGAGTCGCGCGTATCCCTCCCGTCCCGTTGTGGCTGTCGGTGCCATCGTGGTGAAGGCCGACAAGGTGTTGCTGGTGCGTCGCCGCAGGGAACCGAGTCGCGGTCTCTGGAGCCTGCCCGGAGGGGCAGTGAGGCGTGGCGAGGGACTGAGGGAGGCGGTGGCCCGCGAGGTTAGGGAAGAGTGCGGGATCGATGTGAACGTGGAAGGGGTCGTAGAGGTTCTAGACCGGATTTATGCCGACCGCAATGGCCGGGTCCGGTACCACTATGTGATCATCGACTTCCTCGCTTCCTGGCGTAAAGGAAGATTGCGGGCCGCCTCGGATATCTCCGAGGCTTCGTGGGTCGATCCCGCCGCCATCGGAGACCTCCCCCTGACTGCGGGGTTGGTCCCGGTGATCACGAAGGCCCTGCGCCTTAGGCGCCGTCGGGTGGGAGGAAATTGACCCTCCATTTCTCCCGTGCTAGAGTAATGGTAGCCGCAAACGGAGCTTCCCTGGAAAACTGCGCAGGTCCAGCCTATGCAGATCCGGCTGAACGGCCAGTCCCGAGATGTGAGTGACGGGATCACCGTGACCGCGCTGCTCCACGAGCTCAGGGTTCGTCCTGAGCGGGTGGCGGTCCTGGTCAACCAGGGGATCATCAAGAAGCCCTCCTACGGTTCCACGACGCTCCGGGACGGGGACGCGGTGGAGGTCCTCACCGTCATGGCCGGGGGGATGGAGGAGATCCGATGATGGGACATAAGGACGAGGCGCTCAAGTTCGGCGGGAAGGAATTCACGTCGCGCCTCATCATCGGCAGCAGCAAGTACCCGGACCCTGCTATCATGCAGAAGGCGTGGGAGGCCTCGGGAGCCGAGATCATCACCGTGGCCATCCGGCGCATGAACCTGGCCACCGGAGGCTCGCTGTTGGATTACATCGACCTCAGCCGGTACACTCTGCTGCCAAACACGGCGGGATGCTACACAGGCGAGGAGGCGGTCAAAACCTCGTTCATCGCCCGCGAGATGGGACTGTCCGATATGATCAAGCTGGAGGTCATTGGGGACGAGAAGACCCTTTTCCCCGACACAGCGGCGTTGGTGGAAGCGACGAAGATCCTGGTCAAGGAGGGCTTCATCGTCCTGCCATATACCAACGATGACCCGATCGTAGCCAAAAAGCTTGAGGATGTCGGAGCAGCCGCCGTGATGCCGCTCGGGGCCCCGATCGGCTCGGGCGCCGGCATCAGGAACCCCTACAACATCAGGATCATCCAGGAGACGGTGCGGGTCCCGGTCATCGTCGATGCGGGGGTGGGAACTGCCTCGGACGCGGCGGTGGCTATGGAGCTTGGTTGCGATGGCGTGCTGATGAACACGGGGATCGCGATGGCGAAGGATCCGGTGGCCATGGCAACCGCGATGCGTTATGCGGTCGAGGCGGGACGGTTGGCCTATCGCGCCGGGCGCATCCCGAAAAAGCTGTACGCCTCCGCCTCCACGCCGCTGGAAGGCATGCCCGAACTGCTGTAACGACCTCCGCCGGACCCCATTATCCCCCGCGTATTGAATCGCCTACCCGGATCGTGCCATCCGCAAGAATCTGCGCCCGCAGGCCGCCCCGGTGAATCAACGCCTCCCTGACCCCCGCGTGGCTCAGTCGCTCGAGATGTGCGCAGGGTTCGCAGAGGCGAAGGCCACGCAAGGTGACCTCCCCGACCCGAAATTCTTGGCCGACCAGGTGATTGAGCGGCACACCGCGGGTCACGATGTTCCGGCGCGCCGCCCCCGGTTCGAGCGCGATCTGATACTCCCGGGCGAGGGCCTCGATGGCCTCGATTTCAATCAGCGTCACTTCGCGGTCAGGCCGCGGTTTCTTCGAATACGTCCCTGTCTGGGTGAAGTAGCGGTCTCCCTCCAGCCCTCGGCCCGCAACCGCGCGCACCTGCTCCACCGATACCATCGGCCCGGCTGCTGAGGGTGCGATGTGGATCGAGACGATCATGCCTTTCGACACAGTGCCGGGCCTCCACAACATGTAGTTCGAACGACCCCGAGTGATCTATAACACGCATCAATACAATCTGCGATAGGAAACAGATGGCTGATGATCACGGGGATAGGCTATAGTTTGGAGCGCGGAGCCCAAACACGGAAACCGGTCGAGGGTGAGCCGATGACAGCGGCGATCGCAGATCCGCGCACGTGGGGACTCTACGTGATCACCGATCGGACGCAGACCTCGGGCAGATCGCTTGAGGAGGTCGTGCGGGCCTCTGTGCAAGGGGGAGCCAGGGTCTTTCAACTGCGCGAGAAGGATCTGGCGGCCCGGGAGCTGACGGCCCTGGCCGAGCGCCTCCTTCAACTCATCACGCCCGCCAGGGGGTTGCTGCTCATCAATGACCGAATCGATGTGGCGCTGGCCACCGGCGCCAGCGGGGCCCATTTGAGCCA
>JAKEGQ010000190.1 GCA_022615475.1 Candidatus Methylomirabilota bacterium
AACCACCCGACGTTCGACTGGTACAAGGCCTTCCTGCAGAACGTCGTCCTCCCTAACTTCACCTTCTTCGGTTACATGAGCTTTTTCACGGAGGTCGCCCTCGGGCTCTCGCTGCTCCTCGGCCTTTTCACGGTCCTCGGGGGCCTTGGCGGGGCGTTCTGGCAGCTCAACATCGCCCTGGGAAGCTACTCCGTCCCCGGCGAATGGGGCTGGATCTGGTTTCTCCTCATCGCACCACACCTGGTCTTTGCCCAGAGCCGGGCCGGGCGGTGCCTAGGGATCGACCGGCTCCTCTCGGATCAGATGGTTGCCAGCCCGGCGCAGCGGACCGGGCTTGCACGCTTGCTCCTCAGGTTCGTCTGAGGGAGCGCGGATGAGCGGGAGGAATGGCATTGCTGTTCTCCTCGCCTGTGTTGGGACACTCTCGGGACTTCTCTATACGCTGAATTTCCGCCTGGCGCCGCTCTTCGATCGTCTCGGCCTCATCGCACGCGAAGGCGACCCGCGCAGCGCGTACCTGCCCCTGTATTTCAGTCTGTTCGTGCTGTACGGAGTCGCGTCCGCTGCCGTGCTCCGAAAACGACACGGGGCTTCGTGTCTCGGCTTCATCGTGGGTTTCGCGGCCCTCTTCCGAGCAGCGCTGCTCTTTGCTCCCCTCGTGCTCTCCGATGATCTCTACCGGTACATCTGGGACGGTCGGGTCCAGTGGGCCGGAATCAACCCGTACCTCTACCCTCCGTCTGCCCCGGAGCTCGCCGCGCTCCGGGATGAACACATCTATCCGCGCATCAATCGACCGGAGTCTCCTACCATCTATCCTCCTGGCGCGCAGATGCTCTTCGCCGCCATCGCTGCCCTCTTCCCAGACAGCATCACCGGGGTGAGAGGGATCATGATCCTCTTCGATCTGGGCACCATAGTCCTCATCATCCGTCTCTTGAAGAAGAAAGGCATCGACCCGGATCGAGTGATCCTTTACGCCTGGTCCCCGCTCGTCATGTTTGAGTTGGCCGGAAGCGGCCATCTCGAAGCCGCGATGCTTCCCTTCATCCTGCTCGCCTTGCTGTCCAGGATGGATGGAAGGTCGTTCCTCGCAGGCACCGCGCTCGGGACCGCCACGCTGATCAAGCTCTATCCGGCGGCCCTCTTCCCCGCGCTCTACCGGCGGGGGGACCGCGTCTTCCCCCTCGTCTTTGCCGTGACAATCCTTGCGGGGTACCTGCCGTATCTCATCGGCGCGGGGGGGAAGGTGCTGGGATTCCTCCCGGGCTACTTCGCGGCCGCGGAGGACTTCAACGTCGGGCTCCGCGATGCCCTGGCCTTTCTCCTCGGCCCCTTCACCGCGTCGGCCCGTCCGGGTGCGATCCTCCTCGTCACCATCCTCCTCGGGGGGGTTGCACTCACCCTCGCCCGACGGGGGAACGAAGGAGACGTCCTGTGGCGCCCATATCTCATGGTGAGCGCGTACCTATTGCTGTTGCCGACGAGTCTCCACCCGTGGTATGTAATCTGGATACTACCGTTTCTCTGCGTCTTCCCAACATGGGGATGGCTCTATCTGAGCGGCGCCGTCGCTTTCTCTTACATGAAGTACCTCCTAGAGCCAGAGGTCCTGCCCTTGGGTATTCGGCTGGGTGAGTTCGTTCCCTTAGTTGTGTTGCTCGCCCTCCAGGCTGCCCGACATCGCCGCGCCGGGAGGGAAGCGTCCAGGGGGATCACGCCGATGGCGGAGACATCCCGATGACTGCCACCGCGCTCCTGATGGGGTGTCTGCTCGTCCTCTACTTTACGGCCCTCATCCTCCTCTTCCTGTACGGCATCAACTGTTACGTCATGATCCATCTGCACCGCCGTAGGGTGAAACAGATGCTTCAGGCCGACGAGGAGGTCTGGCGGAGGTGGCAGCAGACCGCACAGGATCTGCCCGTCGTCACGGTGCAACTGCCGATCTATAACGAGCGTTACGTCGTCCAAAGGCTGATCGACGCCGTGGCGCGCATCGAGTATCCGCGGGAAAGGCTCGAGATTCAGGTCCTGGATGATTCTACGGACGAAACGACGGCCATCGCCGCCGAGCTGGTCGAAGCCCACCGTCGGGCGGGGACCGACATCACCCTGCTCCATCGGACCGCCCGGACCGGGTACAAGGCGGGAGCGCTCAGGGACGGCCTGGCGGGTGCCCGGGGCGAGTTCATCGCCATCTTTGATGCCGACTTCGTGCCCACCCCTGACTTCCTGATAAAGACCCTGCCCTTTTTCCAGGACCACGCCATCGCCATGGTCCAGGTCCAATGGGGCCACATCAACCGGGACTACTCGCTGCTTACCCTGGTGCAGAGCATCGGGATCGACGGCCACTTTTGGGTCGAGCAGGCGGCCCGGTGCTGGTCGGGCCTCTTCATGAACTTTAACGGCACCGCCGGGATCTGGCGGCGGACGGCAATCGAGGACGCAGGCGGATGGCAGGCGGACACCCTGACAGAGGACCTCGACCTGAGCTACCGGGCCCAGCTCAAGGGATGGCGGATGAAGTTTTTGCCGCAGGTCGTCTGCCCGGCCGAGGTCCCCGTGCAGCTGACCGGCGCGCGAAGCCAACAGCACCGTTGGGCCAAGGGCTCGATTCAGACCGCCAGAAAACTCGTCCCCAGTATATTGAAGGCCGATCTCCCCCTGTTCACGAAATATCAGGCGGTCTTCCACCTGACGAACTACATGGTGCACCCCCTGATGCTCCTGGTCGTCCTCAGCGCGCCCCTCCTGCTGCAATCCGAGCGCTTCCTGACTGTCCGGGAGCACCTCTTTGCCGTGGCGGCCTTCTTCTCGGTGGCCACCCTTGGGCCATCCAGTATGTATTTGTACGCCCAAAAAGATCTCTACCCGGACTGGATGCGGCGACTGTGGGCCTTTCCCGCTCTGCTCGTCTTCGGCACGGGCATCGCGCTGAGCAACACAAAGGCCATCCTCGAGGCGCTGCTGAACGTCCGGGGGACCTTCATCCGCACCCCGAAATTTCGGATCGAGAAACGCTCGGACACCTGGGTGGGCAAGCGATATCGCGCCCCGGTGCCCTGGCTGAGCCTCTTGGAGGCGCTCCTAGCTCTCTACTGCGTCTATGGGGTATCCCTGTTCCTGAAGCGAGGGACGTACCTCGTCGATCCCTTCCTCCTGATCTACGCCCTCGGCTTCGCCACGGTGGCCGGTATGAGCGCGTGGGAGTCGATCCGCGCCAGCATACCCGACCCCGAACCCTTCCGGGGTCCACTCCCTGCGGACGCCGCCAGGGAACGTGAGCCGGTCGGCGGGACGGGCGACACCGGGGAGTTGGCCGTCGTCGTGGTCCCGGCAGAAAGGACCGCGCGACGATGAGCCGTCTGTCCGGCGGGGTGATGTGCATTACGGCGGGCGCCGTCGCGTTCGGGATGCTCCTCCTCACGGCCGTCGCGCCTCACTTTACGGCGGTCGAAGCGCAGGGCCAGCCGTCGCCCGCCTCACTGCTCGCGGCGTCGCCCTGGCCCAAGTATCGCAGGGACCAACGGCATGCCGGCTACAGTCCCCACACCGGACCCACCTCGAACCGATTAAAGTGGACCTTTTCCACCGGAAGACGAGAGGCCGAGGGTGGCATCGAGACCGATCCGGTGATCGGCCCCGACGGCACGGTCTACCTCGGCGCGAACAACGGGTTCCTCTATGCCCTCGATCCAGAGACCGGAGATCTCCGGTGGGCCTTCCCGACCGGCTTTGACACCTTTGCGATCTATTCCACCCCCTTCGTCGACCGGCAAGGAGTCCTCTATTTCGGCGCCAAGGACGGACACGTGTATGCCCTGCGGGCACCACGACGTGGGATCATGGCAGAGGTGGTATGGTCATACTACATCGGCACGACGATCGAGACGTCGCCCACGTTCACCCCTGATGGGACGTTAGTCATCGGAGCGGATGACTGGGCCTATTACGGAATCGCACCGCCCCGCGGCAGTGTCGGGCCCCGGGTCGCGTGGCGGTTCCAAACACAGGGGACCCTCATCACCTCGCCGGCCGTGGATGCGGATGGAACGGTCGTGGGTGCGTCGATGGACGGCACGGTGTACGCCCTCGAGCCGCCCAAAGAGGCAGGAGGAGCGATCAAGGTCCGCTGGACCTTCCGCTCGGGGGCACGGGACGACAAAGGGGGGTTCGAGAACGCCCCGGCGATCGACGACCGGGGGACGCTCTACATCGGCGGAAACGATGGCATCCTCTATGCGATAGATGCCAAGACCGGAAAGATCCAGTGGACATTCGACGGCGTTGCGCGGGCCGGTTACCGGAGTTACGCGATCTTCTCGTCGGCCGCTATCGGGCCGGACCGCACGATCTACTTTGGAGGCAAGGACGGGGTGCTGTACGCCCTACGCGAGGGCCGGGGCCTCCTCTCGAGCGGCCCCCAGGTCCTGTGGCGCTATAAGCTCGGGCCTGGGATCCAGTCATCGCCGCTCCTCGCGGCCGACGGGACCGTGTATCTCGGCGACGAGGGAGGAACCCTCCACGCAGTCCGGCCTCCGGCGTCCGGGGAATGGGCGACCCCGCTCTGGACCTTTGCGACGAAAGGCACCCTGATTTCTTCCGCCGCCCTGGGGGCCGATGGCACCCTCTATACCGCGTCGATGGACGGCAAGGCATACGCCTTTCACGACATCAAGACGGGAAGATCGTCCCAGGGCCC
>JAKEGQ010000191.1 GCA_022615475.1 Candidatus Methylomirabilota bacterium
GAGCACGCCGGAATGATCTGTATGGATTGTGCCGAGCGGGCCATCAAGACTGCGATTGAGCAGGAGCGGATACGGTGGCTTTGCGACGGTCGTGAGCAGGACGGCGACCAGGAGCTCCTGTGGGAGGGGCTCCCCACCAGTTACACCTTTTCCGCCTAGCCCTCAACATCCGTCTCTCCAGGCTGTCCCCGTAGGCATCGCAGCTCTACATGCGATAGCTCACGTCACCGCCTGGACTTTTCATTCCACACCCCGGTTCTCCTCTTCCTTTGCGGGGATCGTGAACACGGAGAGACCCAGGCCGTAAGCCGCCGCACAGGGTCGCCGCGAGAGCCCCAGAGCGAGGGGCCGAAGGTGTTGCGAACAGCGGGCCAGTGCGGACAGAGCAGCTTGCGGGTGCCTGCCCAATCCGGTAATATCCCGGCCACCAGCAACCCCCTCGCCGACAGAGCGCGAGAAGGAGGTGATGATGGTGTCAGAAGGTCAGGATCCACTCCATGCGACCCTCCTCGTTGCAACCCTGAGTCGCCTGATGCTCCGCGTCGCCAAAGAACTCTTTCCACAGCGCACATACTTTGACCTCACCTCCCCAGAAAAACAGACTGTGGCCGATCATGTTCGGAGGCTCCTCCATGAGGCCCGTGCCACCTTTGCGGGACCGGAACTCCTTTCCCCGAGCAGCGGGACCACCCTTCCTCCCCAGCGCGATGAAGAGTATCTGTAGCCCCCTGCGGCCAGAAATCTCTTCCCCCCAAGCCGGGGTCCTGTTAGACTTCTGGCCGATTCCAGGCGGTGCACGGGAGTCCACGGCACCTCCTGGTGCTGAAGTATCTGGAGAAGCCGTGAAGATCACCAGAGATCGAGAAGGCATTCAAAAGGAGATGACGGGTGGCCGAGATCAAGCTACCAGACACCACTAGCTGGGGCGAGCCCGATTGGGGCATTCGGGTGCCAGTCCGGGATGGAGGCGGAATCGACTTTCGGGACTGCTTCGTCGGCCAGGCAGGCCAGGTCCCGGACGAGGCCCCGGCCCACTTGGGCCTCGCCCAGCGCGGCTCGGTGGTGGACCCTAACACCCCGCCTTTCGAGTTCCCGGTGAACAAGAAGGCGGTGGTCTGGGCCGACAACATCGCCGACCTGGTCGAGCAGGCCAAGCTGGGCCAGTGGAACGCCGCGACCGACATCCCCTGGGACAAGCTCCATCCCCTCCCTCCTGACCTGGAGCAGGCGGTCTGCCAGATCTGCACCTTCATGATTCAGAACGAGTACCTGGCGCTTTACCTGCCCGCCAAGCTCCTCACCCGCGTGGACCCCCGTTTCACCGAGGTCGTGCTCTTCCTGGCAAGCCAGGTAGAGGACGAGGCGCGTCACGTCGAGGTCTTCACCAAGCGAGCGCTCGCCAATGGCGGGGGTCTCCAGTATGTCTCGGCGGCCACCGAGTGGTCCCTCAAGAGTCTCCTCACCCAGGAGGATTTCACCAACGCCTCCTTCCTCCTCCACATTCTGGGAGAGGGAACTTTCATGGAGCTCCTGAAGTTCCTCGAAGAGGTGGCTCCGGATCCCGTGACGGCCCAGGTCTTCAAGATGACCCGCCAGGACGAGGGCCGGCACGTGGGCTATGGCGTCTCCCACATCGCTTACCATCTGAAGCACGATCCCGCCTTGGTGCTGCAGCTCACCCAGGCGGCCGAGTCGCGGGCCGCCTTTCTGCGACAGGCCGCCGGGGCGAGTCCCTTTGTCCAGCGGGCCCTGGCGGTCCTCGCCGGTGGCGGCTCGACTCCCGAACAGATCGCCCACGGACGCAAGCGGGTCAAGGAGCTGTACAAGGAGATGCACGCGACGCGCATGAAGCGACTCATCCAGGTGGGCTTTCAGCGCGGCATGGCTGAGCGGATCTCCAACCTCCACGGCGGCGCCGTCCCCAACTTCATGTGACGAGGGATCGTGATGGGTGTCGTCCACAGGCAGATCGGCAGGGACGGAAACTTCACATGGGAAGGGGTCGAGGCGGAACCCTATCAGGGGGGCGGAGCCAGCGAGGGGAGCTGCCGCCATGTCCTGATCGGCCCGAAGGACGGAGCCCAGCACTTTGCCGTCCGCTACTTCGAGATCCCCCCCGGCGGCCAATCGTCCTTTGAACACCATCTCCATGACCAGGGAGTCGTGATCTTGAAAGGCCGGGCTCGAGTCCTCCTGGGGTGGGAGGTCCACGAAGTGGAACCCGGAGATATCGTCTATATCCCGCAGAACGAACAGCACCAGTTCGAGAACACGGGCGACGAGCCATTCGGCTTTATCTGCGTCATCCCCTCCAAGGAGTGGCTCGCCAGGATCCAGGCCCTAGGCCAGCGCTAGGTCACTCCCCCCGTTTCCGTCACGGTCTCGCCCCTGCCTCCCTACGGGCACCCGCACCTCCGTGATCTCCATCCGAGGCTCTCCGTCGATCCGAAATTTCGCTGGTATCTCGGTCCCGTGCCGGCTAAGCTACGGGGCACCAAGGTCGAAAGAGAGAGCGAGCCTGCATCCCTGAAGCGTAGGGAGACAAAAAGGGAGTGACATGCCAGAGCCGAAGCAGCCCTGTCCGAAATGTGGCGGCTCTTCCTGGATCAATTATGGACGGGAGGAGGACGAGGTCTTCATCTTCGCCCTCGTCGCAGGCAAACGGCTCGCGGATGGAAGCTTCGAAACGGACTTGACCCGGGTGATCACGGTGAACCCCTTTACATGTCCGCAGTGCGGATATCTCGAACTGTATAAGGACTGAAGACTATTCTGCGATTAGCGGATCACCTGAACACGGAGTGCGGCAGGCGGTCCCTCTCTGGATCGTTCCCGCTCATACTGGACGGTGACCCACTGGCCGGGTTCGAGGGAACGTCTCGCCGGGCCCTGTGCGGTGATTTCGGTCTTGGGCGTCAGCCGAAAGACATAATCGAGCAACCGCTCTTGGGAGCGCACCACGATATACCCCCGATCCCGATTCAGCTCAACGATTTGCCCCTTCCACTCCTGCACCTCCCGGGGGCCGACCAAGGGCACGGAGCATGCCCCCGCCCCAAGGAGAATAGCCAGTAGAAGTGGTATCCCCCATCTCATGCGCGTATCATAGCAGCGAACGCGAGACCGGCCAAGGCCGCCTGTGAAGGCGAGGTGATGGATCGAAACCCTTGACACAGGATCGAGAAAGGGTAGAATACAGATGACGAAGATCTCCGGGCCCCAGGGGGAGAGGGATGGAACTGGTGCTCTTTGAGGTCCTCTGGATGGGGGTCATATTGTTTGTCATCTGGCTGGCCGTCCGGAAGGCACGCCGGGAGGTTGAGGAGTAGCCCCGGCCCGCGGCGCCCTGACGAGTGCCATGGAGAGGCGGCTGTGGCGAACGGACGATGATTACCGAGTATCTCTTTCTCAGCCCAAGCGGAGACATCATCTGTAATCTCCAGGAGATCCGGCGTTACGTCGAAGAGCATTACCAGGACCGGCGTGTCTGTCCGCACTGCGACTGCTACCTGATCCCGACCGGGACCCACCGTCTCCTTTTCCGCGTGTACCGCTGCGCCAACAGCATTTGCTCTGCCTCGCTTAAGACCTTTCGCCTCCGGCCCTTGTGGCAGCGGAATCCGGCGTAATCTAGTGCCGTTCCAACTATCCTTGCGAACTCTCTCACTCCGGACTCCCACGACCGCTGGAAAAACGCACTCCGCCATATTCGACTCTCAAGTTGAAACGGCACTAGCCCTCTTCCGGGAAGAGGGGCTTGCCGCAGGCCGGGCACAGGGCCACCGAAGGACCAGGTTTGGCCTCATCGATCTGCCCCGTCCATCCGCACGAAGCGCACCTTACCGGGAAATCCATACGCTTAACACAGGAGAAACTCGCCCCCTCTATTCTAGTCCCAGCCCAGCTCCTCCAACCGTTCCTCCCCGATCCCGAAGTGATGGGCCACCTCGTGGACAACGGTCCGGCGAACCTCCTCCCGGACTTCACGATCATCCATGCAGCAGGACTCGATCGGCCCTTGAAAGATGACGATCTGATCAGGCATCAATGGGGCTTCGACCCCCCGCTCTGTCAGCGGGACACCCCGGTAGAGACCGAGGAGCGTCTCCCCGGGGTCCAGACCCACCTCCTCCAGATCTTCCTTGCGAGGCCAGGCCTCAATGACCACCTCTACATTCGTCAACTGTTCCTGAAACAGGGGGGGGAGAGTGGCCAAGGCCTCGGCCACGAGTCGCGCGAATCGCTTCCGATCCATGGAAGACTCCCGGGGAGAGCCCGCGTCATCTTCTCTTGAATCATTTCACCTTGTCAACGCTCTTCCCCGGTGTCAGGGGCCTGACGTCTTCCTTGACGGGCATTCCTGGGGTCTTCTCCCTTGCGATCCGAAACCGGATATGCTATGTGTCTAGCCGTCGCAGCACGCGGTGGACCCCATCGTCTAGCCTGGCCTAGGACACCGCTCTTTCAAGGCGGCAACGCGGGTTCGAATCCCGCTGGGGTCACCA
>JAKEGQ010000192.1 GCA_022615475.1 Candidatus Methylomirabilota bacterium
AAGGGGACCTTCTTGATCCGGATGATCTCGCCGAGCGGATCCGAATCCCCGAAGATATTCCCGGCCACCGTCTGGCCGAGGAGGGCTACTTTGGCCGCCCCGTCCACATCCTGCGAGGTGATGTCTCGACCGGAGATGACCGGCCACTCCCGGACCACGAGGTACTCCGGGGTCGCCCCTTGAATGACCGTGGACCAATTCTGGTTCCCAAAGACCACCTGCGCCGTCCCGCGCATTGTGGGCGCCGCGGCCTCCACGGCGGGCACCTCCCGGGCAATGGCCGTGGCGTCATCCTCGGTCAGGGTGAGGACGCTTCCGCTGCCCACGCGGATCCCGCCGCTCGTGATGCTCCCGGAGAGGATGATGATGACGTTGGATCCGATGCTCCGGATCTGCTGGGCGATCCGCTCTCGCGCGCCGGCGCCGACCGCCATCATGGCGATCACCGCGCTGACGCCGATGATGATCCCGAGCATCGTGAGCGCGCTTCGGAGCTTGTTGACCCGCAACGCCCTGAGGGCGATTTGGATGCTGGCCCCGATGTTCATGTCGTCGGCTCTTTGGGGGGCTGCGCCGCGACGGCTCGATCGGTCAAGAGCAGGCCGTCGCGGAAGGTGAGGATGCGGCGCGCGTATCGCGCCATCTCGTCGTCATGCGTCACCAGCACGATAGTCATTCCGCTCCGGTTTAACTCCTGGAAGAGCGTCATGATCTCGGCACTCGTGCGGCTGTCCAGGTTGCCGGTCGGCTCATCCGCCAGGATCAGGACCGGATCGTTCACCAGGGCTCGCGCGATGGCGACTCGCTGCTGCTGTCCTCCGGACAGCTGCGCCGGCTGGTGATCCGCTCGATCAGCGAGACCCACCGCCGCCAGCTTGGCCTGCGCCTTGGGCCGCCGCTCGCCCGGGGGTGTCCCGTTATACAGGAGGGGAAGCTCCACGTTCTCGAGCGCGTTGACCCTGGACAGGAGATTAAATCCCTGGAAGACAAATCCGAGCTTGCTGTTCCGGATCCTGGCCAACTCATCGCGGCTGAGCCGCGAGACGTCATGGCCCTCGAGGAGATATCGCCCCGATGTCGGGGTGTCGAGGCACCCCAGGAGGTTCATGAAGGTCGACTTACCCGAGCCGGACGGTCCCATGACCGCTACGAACTCTCCCCGCTGAATGTCCAGGGTGACCCCCCGCAGGGCCTCCACGGCCACCTCACCGATCTGGTAGGTCTTCGTCAACGACTCGACGCGGATGATCGCCGCCATGGATCGTAGTTCACCGTTCACGGTTCACAGTTGCCGGTCCGATGTCCGATCACCGTTGACCGATGACCGTTCGAGCGCGATCACCGATGACTGTTTCAACCCCGTCACCGGTCGTCGGTCGTCGGTTTAGAAGCCGAGACCGCGTCGGCGCTGCTGGGGGCGCCGGGAGGCATCCCGTGTGCCTGATCCGACCACGACCGCCTGACCCTCCTTGACATCCCCCTCGAGGACCTCGGTGAAGTATTCGTCGCTCAATCCGAGCTCGACCGCCACCCCGCTGAGCCGCCCATCATCGAGGATCCAGATTTGTGATGACCCGCGAGCCTTCTCCTGGGCCGCAAGGGGACCCCCGTCAGGAGAGGGGGGCTTGAACCGCAGCGCCGCATTGGGAATCTTGAGGGCGTCCGCTCGCCTGTCCACGAGGACCCTCACGTTCGCGGTCAATCCCGGCTTGAGCTTCAAATCGGGATTCACCACCGCGACCACCACGATATAGGTTACCACATTTTGCTGCACGATCGGGGCTTGGCGGATCTGGACCACCTGACCCTTAAACTCCTCCCCCGGAAAGGCGTCCACGGTGAAGGTCGTCTGCTGGCCCACCTGAATCCGGCTGATGTCCGCCTCGTCCACGTTGGTATCGACCTGCATCTCGTGGAGGTCCTCGGCGATCAAGAAAAGCGTCGGGGCCTGGAGAGAAGCGGCCACCGTCTGCCCGACATCGACGTTCCTCGCAATCACCACGCCATTGACCGGGGCGTAAATATGAGTGCGGTCGAGGTCCACCTGAGCCGCTCGAAGGGCGGCGAGCGACGCCTCGAGTTTGGCGGCCGCCGAGTCGTAGCTGGCCTGGGCCGAGTCCCGCTCCTCCTGGGCGATGCCCCCCTCCTGAAAGAGGGCAGCGCGGCTGTCCCGTTTGATTTTGGCATCCTTGACAGCCACCCTGGCATTGTCCACGTCGGCCTTGGCTTGGTTGACCTTTGCCTCGAAAGTATCCGGGTCGATCCGAGCGATGAGCTGTCCCTTCACCACCCGAGAGTTGAAGTCGGCGTACAGATTTTTGATCCTCCCGGAGACTTGGCTCCCCACCTGGACGGTGATCACGGCGTTCAGCGTTCCGCTCGCCGAGATCGTCGCGACGATCTCCCCCCGCTCGACGGGCGCTGTCCGGTATTGGGGGCTCTTCTCTGAGCGGAGCCAGGCCACGCCCGCGACCCCGATGAGAAGGGCGAGGATGACAAGGATGCCGATGATCCTCCCCCTGGGCCGCCCCATAGCGGTCATCACCGCCTCTCGGATGCTCGGACCCTTATCGGACCCTTGAACGTTCATACTTTCCTCTTCCTGTGCAAGAATCAGTGCAAGAGCCTACCGTTCGCTCCGTTGCTCTCTCTCCGCGTCCCACGCCTTGAGGAAGGCCTCAAACCGGGGCTGCTGGTCGGGCGTCAGCATCGCACGGATCCGTCCCCTGGCCCGCTCCTTGATCTCGGTCACCTGGGGCGCGATCGTCTTCCTGACCTCCGCGAACTCACCCCGGGTATCGTCCAGGATCCGATCAAGCTCCTTCCGCTGATCAGAGGTCAGTTGCACGTCCCGGGTCAGCAGGGAGACATACCGCTCCCGATCGAAACGCCCCCCCCGTCCTTCGGCCGATGCTCCATACGACCGCTCGTAGAGGCGCAGTCCCAAAGCTCCGGTGGTCACCCCCAGAGCAAAAATCAGACCCCAGACGACGGCTTTGATGTCTGTCCTCATCGCGTCCGTTCCTCCACCTCGAGGATCGAGGCCAGGATCTGATCGTGGGTCGGCCGGGGAATCCCCAGGAACGCAAAGGTCTCGGAGCCACCCGCCGGAGAGTCCAGGAAGGACAAGACCGGCGACGGAGGAGGTGGGGAGAGAAGGTAGGTGGCGCTTGCCAGAATCAATGCCAGGCTGGCCAGCGCCGCGATGAGCG
This sequence comes from Candidatus Methylomirabilota bacterium, assembly GCA_022615475.1. Classification (GTDB taxonomy): domain Bacteria; phylum Methylomirabilota; class Methylomirabilia; order Methylomirabilales; family CSP1-5; genus CSP1-5. Next base: position 3,213 of record JAKEGQ010000192.1, read on the forward strand.
CCTTCAGGGGGAATTGAGCATGGAGCGCCGGGCGCTCGACCTCTCGAAGCCGTGCGCGAAGCCGGGTGAAGAAATGTGGCGAAGCCTCCTGATCAGGCGTCAAGACCTCCAGCAGATACCGAGTCAGCCGCTGGCTCCGAGCGACGGTCGCGCACCTCGAACAAGAACGGAGGTGCAGGGAAAGCTCGTCAACCTCTCCAGCCGTCGGGCCTCCCCACCGCGCGATGGCCGTTTTCGCCTCTCGACACTTCATGTTTTCCTCCCTGGCCAATCAACCGTCTTCCCGAAAACCTTCCTCAAGGCCCGCCGCGCCCGAAAGAGCCGAAGTCGGACTGCAGTCTCCGAGCACCCGAGGGTCCTGGCGATCTCGCGCGTCTCCATCCCCTCCCGCTCTTTCAAGAGGAGGACTGCTCGATCCTGTGGGGCGAGCTGGCCCACCAGCCTTTCCGCCAATTCACGCAGGGCGAGGCGGTCGATCTGGGCCAAAGCCGTCTCATCACTCATGAGCCTCTCGAGGACCATACCCTCTCTCTCTGACAGCTCTGAGAAACTGCGCTCCTGCCGCCGGCGAAGACGACGGAGGTAATCGTAGCATAGATTTACCGCGATCCGGATCAGCCACGGCCCCAGGCGGGAATCGTCCCGGACCTGGCCCAACGATCGATAGGCTCGGAGGAACACCTCCTGCGCAATATCCTCCACCTCGGCGCCCGGCGCCACTCCGTGAATGACCCGAAACACCAACCGCTGATAGCGGTGGACCAAGACCTCAAAGGCCCGCTGCTCCCCTGCCAGGGTCTGACGGACCAGATCTTGATCTGACGTCTGCCCCCCCACATCGGGGTGCCCCTCGTCCATGCCTCATTACCCTTAGAGACGAATCTCTTCCGGTGGATGTTTCAAGTCGTTGAAAGGAGAGCAGAAGGCGTGTGTCCGAGGTCGCCTTGTCAAGACAGAGGGGGCTACGACCCGGCCCGCGGAGGGCTGGGGGTCCCTGGACTGCTCCCGCCGGGGGAGAAGACGGGAGCGAGGGGGGTGACGGGCAGCGTAAAGGTAAAGGTGCTCCCCCGATCCTCTCCCTCACTCTCGACCGAGATCTCCCCGCCCTGAAGCTCGACGAGCCGTTTGGCCAGCGTCAGCCCGAGACCGACGCCCGGGATCCGGCGGGCGACGGCATTCTGGCCTCGTCCAAAGGGATCAAAGATCCGCACCCGATCCTCGGGGCGAATCCCGATCCCACTATCCCTCACGGAGACGGCAAGAGTACCCGGGTCGCGGAGACGGGCGGCCACGGCGACCTCACCTCGGTCGGCGGTGAACTTGATTGCATTGGAGACCAGGTTCAGGAGGATCTGCCGGAACTGATGCAGGTCACCCCGCATCGGGGGAAGCCGCGGCTCGCCCTGGACCGAGAATGTGATCCCCTTGTTCTCCGCCTGGGGGGCCATCAGGGCACTTACCTCCTCGAGGACGGCGAGGGGGCTAAACTCCTCCGCGAAGAACGTTCTCCGACCCACATCGTCCTGAGCGAACTCCAGCAGGTCATTGGCCAATTTCAGGATGTGCTGCGCGCTGCCGTAGATATTCTGCAGGTATTGCTGCTGACGACCCGACAGGGAACCGACGCGCTTATCCTGGAGCAGCTCGGCGTACCCCAGAATCCC
>JAKEGQ010000193.1 GCA_022615475.1 Candidatus Methylomirabilota bacterium
CAGTATCACCCCCTTTCCTCGCAGGTATTCCCAGGATCTGCGCAAATCACCACCGCGATGTCTTATCTTTTCTTCTTGCCTGCCTTCTTCTTTTTCTTCGCCATCCAGTATCACCCCCTTTCCTCGCATCCCCCGCGACATTGTCCGGGGGACGGGTTGTACCCTATAAGAGGCGCGCCTGAGGGTCCTTCGCATAGACGCGCTTGCCTACGATTCCCACCCACTGCTCGGCGATGTTCAGCGTCGCCTCTAACTCATACAGGGAAATCGGGCGATCTGCCCACTCCAAGAATTGCTGCCCCTTCTTCCGGACCTGCTCGAGGTCGTCGAACGCGGAGACCTCCCCCTCACCGATAAGGGAGCCCGCAAGCTGGAGGAGCGTCCGCGTCTGATCTCGTCCCCTGGGACGGAGGCCCTCCGCCAAGGTGAGAGCGCGGGCCGCTCGGAGAATGGCGTGGACGGCAACGACGTAAGCCCACTCCGCATCCGTCCCCACGACGGCCTGCGCGGTCTTCAGGTCCTTCCGAGCCCGGGCCATGAGACGGTTCGAACCGGGCAGGTCCGGATCGACCGCCTCCACCAAACCTCTCGCCTTGAGCTGCTCAAAGATCATGGACCGACCCGATCAGGGGAATCATCCTTCCCTGCAGGACTTCCCGCAGGAAAGGATCTCCCTCCGCTTTTCGCCGCTGCAACTCCCGCTCGTCAAAGACCAGATAATTGATACTCCGGCCGATGCGGAGCTCCAGGGCCGCCACCACCCGATTCAACTGCGCCATCTGAGGTCGCCCCATCACTAGAACGTCAATGGCCTCTCCCTCCGGGACCTCGCGTTTGCCAAAGATCAGGGCTACCCGGATTCCGGCGACACCCCGCAGCGCTTCGCCGATCGCCTGGGGAACCCCACGCGTCTTATCGATGATGGCCTTGAGTTCCGGGTAGAGAGGGAACGTCTTGTCGACGGCGTAGTACCGGAGATTGCCAACCTTGGTGCTCGTGAGGAGGCCTGCCTTCTCCAAATTGTCCAGCTCCCGCTTGATCCCCGAGATGTCGCGCTTGAGCTCCCTCGCAATTTCCCTCACGTAGTATCGTTGGTCTTCCCGGCTCAAAAAAAGCTCGAGTAGTTGCACCCGGGTTTCAGACGAAAAGAGCCTGTCCAGCATCTGGATTCGCCCTTTGTTGAACTAAATACATCATGGGTTATTTTTTTGTCAACAGTTTTTTTACACCCCCCGCCCTTATGGCAGGATACAGCGTTCCAGCTTGGATGGATCTTACGGTGAAGTGGGGGAAAGCGACCGGAGTGTTGACGAATTATACCATGATACGAAAAGTGGATCGATACCGCAGCACGACTCGTGTCAGGGGGTGGGCGTCTCCAGGGACGCGTCGGGTTCCCCAAAGAAGAGGGGCCGCTCAAAGCTCCGGTGGAAGACGGTCCACCCTTCCCGATACGGATCGGGGTGATGTGTGGCCAGTTTCAAGAAGAGGTTGATCTTCCCATCCAGGTTCTCCACCGCGTGCAGAATCATGGCCTCCACCGTCTTCGGCCGCCGCGGTGATCCCCATTCATACTCTCCGTGATGGCTCAGGATGTTGTGGAGCAGCTCCATTCGAAGTCCCGGCGGGAAGTCGGGGATCTGTTCAATCTGCTCTTCAACAAACAATACCCCCTGGGTGATGTGACCCAGGAGTCGCCCGGCATCCGAGTAATCGAATCCGCGCTCCCACGTCAACTCATAGATCTTGCCCACATCGTGGAGGATGGCGCTGGCAAGGAGCAGATCGCGATTGACCGTCCCACCGTAATGCGCGGCGATGGCATCGCAGAGTTTCACCACCGAGACGGTGTGCTCCAGCAGCCCTCCGAGGTACGCGTGGTGAAGCTCCTTGGCCGCCGGGGCGGCGGCAAAGGCCCCTCGAAATCCTTCGTCCTCAAAGATACGCGTGAGGAGGCGCTTGAGGGGCTCATTCGTGAAGCCGTGGATCGTCTCGTGCAGAAAGGCCAGCATCCAGGGCACGTCGGCCTCGGTGGTCGGCAGAAAATCCGCCAGTGCGGCCTCGCCGTCCCGCGCCACACGCAGCCGCTGAATGGTGAGTTGCAACTCTCCCTGGTAACTCCCCACCATGCCCTGCACCTTCACCAGATCCCCCTCCCGGATTTGTTCCCCCACCCCTTCCACATCTTCCCACAGGACCGCGGGAAGCTCCCCGGTCCCATCGGCCAGCACGAGGGTCAGAAAGGGTTCGCCAGTCTTCCGGAGGCGGCGTTGAGGATTGCGGACCTGGAAGAAGGAGGTCACGGGTTCGTTGAGCTTCAGATCCTTGACGGCGACCCGCTGCTCCGCCATGGTGCTTCCTCGATGGTCATCACAACTGGTCACGGGCTCCGAGCTGCTGTCGCAGGATCTTCCCGGACACCGTCCTCGGCAAGGCCTCGCAAAATTCAAGATCGCGAGGGACCTTGAAAGGAGCGAGGCGCTCTCTGGCAAACCGCAAGAGCTCATGCCGGGAACAGGAGGTCTCGGGTCTCAAAACGACATAGGCCTTTGGGGACTCCCCACGCGTCGCATCGGGAACGCCAATCACCACCGCTTCGGCCACGGCAGGATGGGCCGCCAGGACCTCCTCGACCTCTCGAGGATACACGTTCAGACCGCCAACGATGATCATGTCCTTCTTCCGGTCGACAATGTAGAAGTAACCATCGTCATCTCGGTGGCCGAGATCTCCGGTGTGGAGCCATCCGTCCTTCAGGACCTCCGCGGTGGCGTCAGGCCGGTTGAGATACCCCAGCATGATGTTCGAACCCCGGGCGATGATCTCTCCCACCGCTCCATCGGGGACCTCTCGCCCTGCCTCATCGACCACCTTGAGCTCGATCCCGGGAAGGGCCTTTCCCACCGATCCGACCTTCCGGGGGCCCAACAGGGGATTCTCGGTCAAGACGGGGGCGGCCTCGGTGAGTCCGTATCCTTCGTAGATGAGGATGCCGTAGCGCTTCTCAAATCGGCGGAGGGTCTCGAGGGGGAGCGGGGCCCCTCCTGAAATGGCGAAACGCACCGCCGAGAGATCCACCGAAGGCGGAGGAAGCTGGGCCCAGAGGGCATACATTGACGGGACCGCGGCGAAGACCGTCACCCGCTTTTCGGCCATCACGCGCATGGTCTGGTCGGGGACAAAGCGAGGCTCGAGCACGATTGCCGCCCCGATGTCCAGCGGAAAGAGCATGAGGACGGTGGCGCCATAGGAGTGAAAGAGGGGAAGGACACAGAGGAAGACGTCTTGCTCATCACAAGGAGCGATCTGTCGGAACGAGGTCATGTTGCTCAGCAGATTACGGTGGGAGAGGAGAGCCCCCTTGGGCCGCCCTGTGGTCCCGGAGGTGTACAGGCACACCGCGACCTCGTGGTGCCCAGGAGCCGCAGTGTCTTCCGTCTCTCGGAGGAGGTCAGAACCACTGATGATCCAAGAATCCCCGCCAACGTCGCCGTCCACGAGAATCACCTGCAAGGGGTGGGTCAGCTTTTCGCGCACCGCCTGGATCACAGGCAGGAACATCCGGCTGGTGACGATCCGGCGGGTCGCGGCATCCTCCAGGATGTATCGTACCTCCTCACCCTTATAGAGTACATTCAACGGCACCACAGTTCCCTGAGCCGCCAGGATGCCGAAATAGACCTGGACAAATTCGGGGACGTTCGGGAGCATGAGGCCAACCCGCTCCCCCGGCTCGACCCCGAGCCGACGAAAGCCGGCCCCGAGGCGCTTCACGACCTCCCAGAGCTCTCCGTAAGTAAACGACCGATCGCCGCTGATGAGCGCGGCTCTCGTGGCAAACTTTTCCGTCGATCTCTGCAGCAGATCCAGCAGACTCACGTGGAGCACCTCGGGCGTGAATTCTTTGGGATGCTACCAGAGCCTCCGAGGCAAGTCAACGAACGCTGAAGCGCGCAGGGGTCACGCCCCTCCCCGCCGAGATGGACGTTGAAGAGTGGATGCCACGTTAAGCATCGTTCGTCGAATCATCCGAGGGACTCGGAGGAACAGGCATCACCAGCACCTTATCGACCCGGTGTCCGTCCATATCGACGACCTCGAATTGCAGTCCACCCCACTCAAAATGGTCGCCGGTTGATGGTATACGCCCCAGATGGGCCATCACGAAACCGCCCAGCGTATGATAGGTACCCTCTTCTTCTCGTACCGATCTCGCGATGGGAAGGACCTCTTTGAACTCGTCAACAGGCAACATCCCGTCCAACAGCCACGAACCATCGGCACGTCGTACGACCTGAGGCTCGGGTGGCTCATCGACCGAGGGGATCTCACCCACGATCGCTTCGAGCACGTCCTTTAGGGTGATCAATCCCTGGATGCCACCGTATTCGTCGGTCACCATTGCGATGTCGGTCCCGGACTGTTTGAACAATTCGAGGACCTTCAAAGCACGTACGCTTTCAGGAACAAACAATGGGTCTCGCACCGATAACTTGAGGTCCAACGGTTCACCGGCCAAACTGCGGGCCAACACATCCTTGGCGAACACCACCCCAAGGACATTGTCCAGGCCGCCCTGGCACACCGGGAAACGAGAGCGACCGCTTTCGGCCATCTTCCGTCGGTTCTCGTCGGGTGGGTCGTCAAGGTCGATCCAGACGATCTCCGTTCGTGGTGTCATCAACGCCCCAACCCGCCGGTCGCGCAAACCCAGGACCTCCTCCACCATATCTTCCTCTGCCTCACTCAGGAGTCCGGCCTCGCGACTGGCCGCCAGCACGAACTTCAGCTCTTCGGGAGAGTGTATCAATGCTTCCCCCCCGGCTGGCTGGAGGCCCAAGAAACGCAGAATCAGGTTCCCCAGATAGTTGAGCGAATAGATGGCCGGGCGGAAGAGCCTGAGGTACCATTCGAGCGGCGAGACCACAGCCAGGGCTGTCCTCTCTGTCCGCTGGAGCGCCAGGCTTTTTGGAGCCAGCTCTCCGAGGACAATGTGCAGAGCGGTGATGATGGTGAAGGCGACAGCCACTGCTATTGCGTGAGAGCTCACCAGCGCCCAGCTCGCGGGCAGAAAACGGAGGGCCGGCTCGATAAGCTGGGCCAAGACGGGCTCCCCGATCCAGCCCAGCCCGATGGAGGACATGGTGATACCCAGTTGGGTGGCGGCCAGGTAGGCATCCAGGTTCTTCACGGCGCGCTGCAGAGCCCCAGCCCGAGGATGTCCCTCGGCGATAAGCTGCTCCACCCGGCTGCGACGCAGGGCCACCAACGAGAACTCGGCGGCCACAAAGAAACCGTTGGCGAGCACCAGTCCAATTACGGCGAGCAACTCGCCGCCTGTCACCCAACCAAAGAGATCACCCATGGGAAGGTATCTTCACCCTCCTCTCCATCAATGGCATTTCTCACACCTGGCACATTATCGAGCGATGCGAAGATCTACAAATTTTCGATGATACCATCACAGATCACGCCGTTCGTC
>JAKEGQ010000194.1 GCA_022615475.1 Candidatus Methylomirabilota bacterium
CGCCTCTCAGATTCGGCCCACGAAGTTGGAACGGCACTAGTTGGTTGAAGCGAGTTCGGCCTCGGACTTGGCCACGGCCTTCTTGATGTCGTCGCTCATCTGGATGCAGATAGCCCCCGGGATGAGCCATCGCTCCCACATCTGGTCGATCTTCTTCTGGAAATACTCGATGTCTTCCTCGGTGAAGTGGGCAAAGCGGCCCTGCCTGAGCAGATAATCCCGAACCGGCTTCCGCTTGCGGCCCTGGGCGATGCTCTTGGACTTGCCGTAGAACTTGAGGACGCCGTCCTCGACCTCGAAGAGGGGCCAGACGCCTGTCTCCACGGCCAGCTCCCCAAGATCATGGGACTGGATCGGGTCGTAGTCCCAACCCTTCGGACACGGATCCAGGGAGTGGATAAAGGTCGGCCCGCCGATGGTGAGCGCCTTGCGGACCCGGTTCATCATCTCCAGGGCGTAGGAGGCGTCCACGGTGGCCACATACCGGCACTCGGGGTGCCCGGCCGCCAGCATGCCAGCCACGTTCTTCTTCCACCGCTTGTGCAGGATCCGCCGGGCCTTGCCCGGAGGGGAGAAGGTGGTGTTGGCGCCGTACGGGGTCATGCTGGAGAGCTGGATGTCGGTGTTGGCATACGACTCGTTGTCGTACATCAGGATCAGGAAGTTATACTCGGGATAGGTGAGCGCCGCCGAGATCGAGGAGAGCCCCATGTCGGCCCCGCCCCCGTCACCGCAGAAGGCGATGACGTTAATCGGCTCCTGCTTGATCCGGTTCTTGCGCATCAGTGCCTTGAGCCCGGCCGCCGTTCCGACAGCGGCTGAACCGGCCGCCCCGAGCTGGGTGTGCATCCAGGGCACCACCCACGAGGTGGAGTAGTACGTGGTGTTGGCGACGTACATGCAGCCGGTGGCGCCAAGGATGACGGTCCGGGGACCGGCCGCCTTGGCCATGAGCTTCATCACCAGGGCCGACTCGCATCCCTGGCATGTCCTGTGTCCCGAGGTGAAGTACTCCTCGAGGGCGATCTTCTTGACCCCCTTGAAGGGTTCAAGGGTCTGGGTCGGCAGGACAGCTAACTCTTTCGCCATGGTTCTTACCCCCTTACCCCAATCCAATAGTTGGGTTGCTCAACTTTTCCGGTCTGTGCGACCTTGAGCAGGATTTCGCTCATTTCGACAACGCTGTCCAGAGTCACCTCGCGGCCACCCAGCCCACAGATGAAGCTGATCACGTGGGGTCGCTTCGGCAGGTCGTACAGGGCGGACCGGACCTCATTGTAGAGTACGGCTCCGTAGTTCGGCGAGCCGAAGGAGTAGTCCCGATCAATGATCCCGACGGCTTTGGCCCGCCCGAGCGCCTCCTGGACTTCAGGCGTCGGGAAGGGGCGGAGCCACCGGAGGCGCACGAAGCCCACCTTGTGCCCCTGCTCCCGGAGCTTGCGCACGCCGACCTTCACCGGCATCGAGAGGGTGCCCTGGCCGAAGAGGATCACCTCGGCGTCATCCGCCATGTAGGATTCCACAAAGGGGTTCCCCCCTTGCCGGCCGAAGACCTTGTGGAAGTCCCGGTACGCCTCCTGGATCACGCCGCGGGCACGGCGCATCGCCTCATCATTCTGCTTGCGGATCTCCATCACCCAGTCTTCGTTGACTTGCGGGGCGACGGTGATCGGATTATCCGGGTGCAGGAGCTTATCCCCCCGGTCGTACTTCGGCAGGAACTGGTCCACCTTCTCTTTGCTTGGGACCTTGACGATCGTCTCGGAGTGGGTCAGAAACGCCCCGTCGGCCCCGATCGCGGTGGGGAGGAAGACCCGCCGGTCTTCCGCCACGCGGTAGGCGATCAACGCGGTGTCGAGGGCTTCCTGAGCCGTATCCACCCAAGTGAGCATCCAGCCCAGGTCCCGCACGCAGAGGGCATCGTTGTGCTCACACCCGAAGGCCCCGGGGTCGTCGAGCGCCCGGTTGCCGACGAGCGCTACCATCGGCAGCCTGAGCGCCGGGGTCACCGCGATGGCCTCCATGGCGTACATCCAGCCCACCCCGCTCGACCCGCAGAAGACCCGGGCGCCGACCGCGGAGGCGTGCTTGACGATCTCGAACTGATCATGCTCGCTGGAGGCCACGATGTATTCCGCATCCAATTCGCCGTTGGCGATCAGCTTGGCGACCGCCTGCATGACCGTGTCGTAGGGCCGGATCGGATAGGCGGTGACGACGTCGATATCTGCGAGGCGCAGGGCCTGCGCGATGGCCGCGCATCCGCTGATGAGCATCTCCTTGTCGGCCGCGGCCGCGGGTTTGGTTGCGACACTCATTGCATCCCCTCCATGGTCTTCATCGTATCTATATCTCGCAATCTTCTTCCCTATCGTGACAATGGAACATTAGATCATTAGACCGCCCCTCGATCTTCCTCGGGGTGGTGAGCCTGTCGAACCACAATGGAGCAGCGTGTTCCCCAATTCATTGCTCAATTGTTCCATTGCTCCATTGCCCTAAAGTGCACGCCCGTTGTGCGTCCACTTTACCCCGGCCCCGCTCCCGGCTCCTCATTGATCGATTGCACTCCGCTATGCAGCTGACCGCCGGCCGCCATTTGAGCCAGCTCCTCCTCGTACTGTCCCCGGTACCGGAATCCATGGGAGCGGTACGTCACCACCTTGTCCTCGATCTTGCCCTTGAGCCAGGTCTTATAGGTGTCCTTCTCCTTCTCATACATCTCGAACTGGCTGGCGTTGTCAGCGAAGGCCGCCTCGTTCACCATGGTGATGCAGTTCTCCACCGGGCAGACTGCTTCACACACACCACAGCCGCAGCAGGCCTCCATGTTGGCGTCGTAGTGGCCGGTCGGGGTGACGTCGAAGCAGGAGTCGGGGCACTGCAGCCAGCAGAGAGTGCACTTGGTGCAGATCTCGAAGTCCACGACGGGGCGCATCGTCCGGGTCGAGAACTTCTTGAAGGTCGGGTTACGGCCCGGTCGGTATCCGCCGTCCCAGCCTTCGACTTCCTGCTGCACCGGGATCCCGGGAATCACCAGCCCTTCCTTCATCTCCCACCACTTGGGGAGCTGGAATTCGTAGGGCTTCTCCGGATTCCCCTCATCCGGTCGGACCTTGCGAACCTCGACCCGCTCGTAGGCCTTGCGCGCGGAGGCGACCTTCAGCTCGTCCCCCCACTCGTCCCGAATGGCCGCCTCGACCGATTCGAGCTTGACCATGTGGGGGGCCAAGCGGGCGATCGCGCCCAGAACCCGGACGTCGGTGTGATCATCCTTGTACACCCAGAGGCCGGAGAAGCTAGGAATCGCCTTGATCACGGCCAGGTTCCACTCGGCATCCTTCCGGTGGCAGTCTTTCAGCAGCTCCTCAGGAGACTGCATCGAGGTGGCTAGGACCGTGCCGCCCGTCCGCGTCAACTTGTTGATCGGTTGGAGCCCGTACCAGGCCCAGGATTCCACTCCCTTGCAGAGGGTGTCATCCACCGCCACGGTGACGTCGTTGTTGCTCGGCTCGTAGCGCGAGAGATACGCTTGCAATTCCTCCTGGTTGTCCGCCACCACCGCAAAGCTCTTGGCCGGGATCCCATTCCGCTCCGGCGAATCTCCGTATCGCCCGAAGGAGATCCCGACCTTGCCCTCCTTGACCGCGGCAAGAACGATTCCCCGGGTGATTCGCTGGCCCAGATGCTTCTGGAAGATCCCACGGTAGACGACTTCGACCGAACCTGTCATGCGCCTTCCTCCTGCCTCGAACGAGGGTTATGCCTCCTTGGTACTCAAATCGTCGTCTGCGCCGACGCTCACGACTGCCGGAGCGCCGCCTCCTCTCTCCTTCTGTTCCTCGACTTGCAACTTTAAGACGTTGTGCTCAATGGCCTCGAGATGATTACGCATCGCCTCTTTCGCCCGAGTCGGATTTCCAATCTGGATGGCCTGCAGGATCTCCCGGTGCCCCGCGAGGGATCGGGCGGGTCGACCCCGGGTCTGCAGGGACCGTTCGCGGGTTTCCCGCAGGCTGTCAACGATCGCATCATTGAGCTTGAGGAGGACCCCGTTCTTGGCGGCTTCAGCCAACACAGAGTGAAAGCGCGTATCGGCCTCCACCCCCGTCTCTCCCTCGGTGATCTGTCGGGCCTGCTCCTTTAAGATCGTCTCGAGCTGGGCGATCTCCTCGGGCGTGGCCCGCTCAGCGGCGAGAGCGGCGATGGCCGGCTCGAGGATCTTTCTGGCCTCGAAGACCTGGAGGAGGAAGTCCCTTCGGTGGAAGAGAGTGGAGGGAAGAGAGGCGAGAAGCGTTTCGACACTCGAGGCGATGTAGGTCCCCTCACCCTGTTTCGTGTCCAGGAACCCCATAGATTCGAGTGCGCGAATCGCCTCTCGGACCGAGGCACGGCTCACTTGGAAGGTCTCGGAAAGCTCCCGTTCGGGGGGCAGTTGATCGCCAGGACGGAGCTTTCCATCGGCAATGAGATCTTTGACTTGAGCGACAATATCCTCGTAAACTCTTGTTTTCTTTATGATTTTTAGATTCACCGTGTCTTCAGGCTCCAAGGATGGTCTGAAGGTCTACAGGTCTGTTGGTCAGACCCTATCGAACCGCCAACCTACTGTCAAGGAAAATCTGGTGGCATGGCGGCGACGTAGAGGGGGGCGGATACGCGAGACACCGTCTCACCATCCCGACCTGGGAGCGTCTCCTACTGGCCGCCGACGGGTCCCGTCTCGACTGACCGGATATGGGTGAGAGACTGGTCCTTCGGTCCGCTGGAGCGGCCCGTGAAAGAGCTTCATTTGAACAGTAATCCGAGAAGGCTCAGGGGCAGCAACATCATGGCCCAGAACTGCGTCCAGTGAAGCGATGTCCCGAGC
>JAKEGQ010000023.1 GCA_022615475.1 Candidatus Methylomirabilota bacterium
AGTTGAGCAGGGAGAGGTCGCGGAAGTAGAGCTCAGGGGGTCGGCCATCACCGGAAAGCTCAAGGATGGCACCCCCTTCCAGACCTACGCCGCCGAGGACCCCGAGCTGATCCCGAGCCTCCGGAAGCAGGGGGTGATCATCTCTGCTAAGCCCGTGGAACAGACCCCCTGGTGGAGCTTGGTCCTCAACTGGCTGCCGATGCTCCTCTTCATCGGCGTCTGGGTCTTCTTTATGCGCCAGATGCAGGGCGGAGGCGCCAAGGCCCTCTCCTTTGGAAAGGCGAGGGCCCGGCTCCTCACGGAGAAACAGAACCGGGTGACCTTTGCGGATGTGGCGGGCGTGGACGAGGCCAAGGAGGAGCTGCAAGAGATCATCGAGTTTCTGAAGGACCCCCAGAAGTTTCAGAAGCTTGGTGGTCGGATCCCCAAGGGGGTCCTGCTGATGGGGCCGCCAGGGACGGGAAAGACCTTGCTGGCCCGCGCCATTGCCGGTGAGGCCAATGTCCCCTTCTTTTCGATCTCCGGATCGGACTTCGTCGAGATGTTTGTGGGCGTCGGGGCCTCTCGGGTCCGCGACCTCTTCGAGCAGGGGAAGAAGCATGCCCCCTGTATCATCTTCATGGATGAGATTGACGCGGTCGGTCGGCATCGGGGGGCGGGACTTGGGGGCGGCCATGACGAGCGGGAGCAGACGCTGAACCAGCTCCTGGTCGAGATGGATGGCTTCGAGTCGAATGAAGGGGTGATTCTCATCGCCGCCACCAATCGGCCCGACGTGTTGGATCCGGCGTTGCTCCGGCCGGGGCGATTCGACCGACAGGTGGTGGTGGCGCGGCCCGATATTCGCGGCCGGGAGGAGATCCTGAAGGTCCACGTCAAGAAGATCCCCCTCGCACCCGATGTAGGGCTGGCGATCCTGGCCCGAGGGACGCCGGGGTTCTCAGGGGCGGATTTGGCGAATCTCGTGAACGAGGCAGCCCTCCTGGCGGCGCGGGAGAACAAGAAATTCGTCGAGATGAAGGACTTTGAGAACTCCAAGGACAAGGTCCTCATGGGGGTGGAGCGTAAGAGCCTGATCTTGAGTGAGGAAGAGCGACGGGCCACGGCCTATCACGAGGCGGGCCATGCTCTGGTGGCCAAGCTCATCCCAGGGACCGATCCGATCCACAAGGTGACGATCATCCCGCGAGGCCGGGCCCTCGGGATTACCCAGCAGCTGCCGATGGACGAAAAGCACAACTACCATCGGGAGTATCTGTTGAACAATATCGCCATCCTCATGGGGGGCCGGGTGGCGGAGGAGCTGGTCCTGGGGCAGGTGAGCACCGGGGCGGGGAACGACCTGGAGCGCGCCACGGATCTCGCCCGCAAGATGGTGTGCGAGTGGGGGATGAGCGAGAAGCTGGGTCCCCTGACCTTTGGGAAGCGGGAGGAGATGATCTTCCTGGGGAAGGAGATCGCCCAGCATCAGGACTATAGCGAACAGACGGCCCAGGAGATCGATCAGGAAGTCCGCCGCTTTGTCATCGAGGCGTATGAGCGGGCGAAGGAGCTGGTCAAGGCCCGGATCGGAGCACTCCACGCCCTGGCTGCTTCCCTGTTAGAACGGGAGGTGCTGGAGGGACCGGAGATCGATGTCATCATCACCGGGGCACCCGCCTGAGACCTGGGCCCCTCCCGGCGATCGGCTGCCCCTGCTCCGATGCCGGCGCTTCTCCCTCGACGTGTCGGCCCGTACGCGGATCATGGGGGTCCTCAATGTGACCCCCGATTCTTTTTCCGACGGGGGACGGTATCTCGATCCGGGCCGGGCGGTCGAGCACGCCCATCAGATGGTCGAGGAGGGGGCCGATCTGATTGATGTGGGCGGAGAGTCGACGCGACCGGGTTCGCTGCCGGTCTCGGCCGAAGAGGAGCTTCGCCGGATCCTTCCGCCTCTCAGACACCTGGTCGACAAACTTCCCGTACCCGTTTCCGTGGACACCACCAAGGCCGACGTGGCGGCCGCAGTGTTGGCCGAGGGGGCTGATCTGATCAATGACATTAGCGGCCTCGGCTTCGATCCTCGCGTGGCTTCGGTGGTGGCAGGGGCGGGGGCGGGTCTCATCCTGGGGCACATTCGAGGGACGCCCCGGACTATGCAGCAGGATCTGCGGTACACTGACCTGCTCGTGGACGTTCGGGAGTATCTCAAGGAGCGGATCCTCTTGGCCGAGACGGCCGGCGTGCATCCTGAGGCCATCATGGTGGATCCCGGGATAGGCTTCGGGAAGAGCGTCGAGCACAACCTGCTCTTGCTGAAGTGCCTGCCGGCCCTTCACGGACTGAAAAAGCCCATCCTGGTCGGGCCGTCCCGGAAGTCCTTCATCGGGAAGGTGCTGGATCTGCCGGTCGAGGAGCGGGGGGAGGGAACGGCGGCCGCGGTCGCCGTGGCCATCTGGCAGGGTGCCCATATCGTCCGGGTCCACGATGTCCGGTCCATGGTCCGGGTGGCCCGGATGACCCAGGCTATTCGGGAGGCCGGAGCCCTGAGCACCTGTCGAGGAGTCTTGGAGCACGAGTCGATCGACATCGGAGAGCGGTAGGGGGGGGAGGAGGGCGGTTCGTGGGGAAGCTCTTTGGGACCGACGGGGTGCGCGGCGTCGCCAACGAAGAACCGATGACTCCGGAGACGGTGGTCAAGCTCGGTCGTGCGGCGGCCTATCTCTTCAAGACGCGGGCGGGCAGGCATAAGATCGTCATCGGGAAGGATACGCGGCTCCACGGCTACATGCTGGAGTGCGCCCTGACATCCGGGATCTGCTCGATGGGGGTGGATGTCCTGCTGGTCGGTCCCCTTCCGACTCCAGGGATCGCTTTTCTCACGCGGTCGCTGCGGGCAGATGCAGGCATTGTGATCTCCGCGTCCCACAATCCCTTTCAGGACAACGGGATCAAGTTCTTCTCCGTTGAAGGGCTCAAGCTACCGGATGAGATGGAGGCGCGCATCGAGGAGCTCATTGAGAGCCGGGAGATCGAGCGACTTCGCCCGCTCGCCGCTGAGATCGGCAAGGCCTATCGAGTCAATGATGCGGCCGGCCGATACGTCGAGTTTGTCAAGGGGACCGTCCCCAAGGGGCGTTCCTTTCAAGGACTCAAGGTCGTGGTGGATTGCGCCCACGGGGCGACATACAAGGTGGCCCCCACGATTCTCAGGGAGCTTGGGGCCACGGTCATCCCCTTGAACATCCAGCCGAATGGGGTCAACATTAACGACGGCTGCGGCTCCCTCTATCCAGGAACGGTGAGAGAGGCGGTCCTGAAACACAAGGCCGACGTGGGTATCTCGCACGACGGCGACGGGGATCGGGTGATCCTGGTGGACGAGACCGGGTCGGTGCTTGACGGGGATCACATCCTGGCCATCTGCGCCCGGGATCTGAAGGGGCGGGGACTCCTCCGATCGGATACGGTGGTAGCGACGGTGATGAGCAATGTCGGACTCGACCTCTGTTTGAAGGAGGCAGGTATCGCCGTCGTGCGGGCCCCGGTGGGAGATCGCTACGTCCTGGAGGAGATGCTCCGCCACGGGTACAATTTGGGCGGAGAGCAGTCCGGACATATCGTCTTTCTCGATCACAATACGACCGGAGACGGAGTGGTGACGGCGCTGCAGCTCCTCTCTCTGATGGTGACGACTCAGGAACCCCTCTCGA
Organism: Candidatus Methylomirabilota bacterium; assembly: GCA_022615475.1. GTDB lineage: Bacteria > Methylomirabilota > Methylomirabilia > Methylomirabilales > CSP1-5 > CSP1-5. The sequence continues at coordinate 3,696 of JAKEGQ010000023.1, forward strand.
GGCTTCGGCGGTGTATGACCGTGTATCCCCAGGTCTTGATCAACGTTCGGGTGACCGAGAGGCAGGACCTGGGATCAGTCCCCGCCGTGCGCGGGGCGATCGCGAGGGCTGAGGCGCAGCTTGACGGAAGTGGGCGGGTCCTGGTGCGCTATTCAGGGACCGAGCCAGTCGCCAGGGTGATGGTGGAGGGACGGGACGCCGAGCAGGTGGGACTTCTGGCCAGATCGATCGCGCAGGTCATCGAGAAGGAGTTGGGGTGAGGCTCGGGAAAGCCTTTCGCGTCGCCGACGGCAAATTCTGCGGGTCGATGGCGCGCACGATCTCCGTTACGCGCGAAGGGGCCTCTGGTATACCTCAGGGGACGCCACCCCCACCTGCGCTGCGCTCCGGCGGCGGGACCCCGGCTTGACGCAAGCCCGATGCCGTCGGCTTCCGGGAAAGGGCTTCCCCTCGCCTCGCGGCGTGGCACAGTAGGCTCGTAACGGTCATCGGTCGTCGGACTTCGGCGAGCTCAGTCGAGCCGTCATCGGTCAACGGAACGATGCATCCGAAACTGGCGGTCAATGTGGATCACATCGCGACGCTCCGGCAGGCGCGGAGAGGCTTGGAGCCTGACCCGGTGGCCGCGGCCGTCCTCGCCGAGGTGGCGGGGGCGTCGGGTATCATCGTCCACCTTCGGGAGGACCGGCGCCATATCCAGGATCGGGACCTGCGGCTGCTCAGGGAGGTGGTGAAGACCCAGTTGAACCTGGAAATGGCCGCGACGGACGAAATGGTCAAGATCGCCCTCGAGGTTCTCCCTGATGTGGCTACCCTTGTGCCCGAGCGACGGCAGGAGCTGACGACCGAAGGGGGGCTGGACGTAGCCGGCCAGGAAGAGCGGATCACGCGGGTGGTCCGTGCCCTTGCCGAAGGGGGAATCCGGGTGAGCCTCTTCGTGGACCCCGCCCCGGCGCAGGTGCAGGCCGCAAAACGCACTAGGGCACCGTGGGTAGAGATCCATACGGGGCGGTACGCCGACGCGCGGACGGAGTCCGACCGGCGGGAGGCGCTGCTCCAGATCATGGAGGGGGCCCGCCTTGCTCGGGATCTGGGTCTCCGGGTGGGAGCCGGGCACGGCCTCGACTATCGAAATGTCCCTGCCGTGGCGGCGATTCCGGAAGTGGAAGAGCTGAACATCGGACACAGCATCGTCGGGCGGGCATCCCTGGTGGGCATGGATCGAGCCGTCCGTGAGATGCTCGATCTCATTCGCGGGGC
>JAKEGQ010000195.1 GCA_022615475.1 Candidatus Methylomirabilota bacterium
CAGATCAATCCCCCCTGGTGGAGCAGGATCTCCACGCGCCCCCCCTCCGCGACGGAGGCGGCCCGCGTGAGGACGCTGAGATCGGGAAGTCGCCGGCAGACGCTGTATCCCCGGGCCAGGATCGCCAAGGGACTGAGCGAATCGAGCCTCGCCGCCGCGGTTCTGAGCCCGGCCCGCCACAGCGCGAGGCGATGATTCATCGATGATTGAAGCGCCAGGGTCATCTCCCTGAGCCGCTCTCGCTGCCGTCTTACCCGCTCGAGGGGGCTGAGCAGCCTGAGGTGTCGCTCGAGACTTCGCAGTTGCTCTCCGCTCCTCTCGGCCCGGTATCGCATATGACTTACCAGTCGGCTGAAGAGATCGTCTATTCGCTGTATCAGCTCAGCCTTTCGCGAGATGACAAGCTCGGCAGCCGCCGAGGGGGTCGGGGCACGGACATCGGCCACGAAGTCGGCAATGGTGAAGTCGGTCTCATGGCCCACGGCGGAGATCACCGGCGTTTGGGAGGCGTAGATCGCGCGGGCGACCACCTCTTCGTTAAACGCCCAAAGGTCCTCGATCGATCCTCCGCCCCGGGCCAGGATGAGGACATCCAGATCCCCTCGCTTGTTCAGGAACTCGATGCCCTCCACGATTTCTCCCGCGGCCCCCTCCCCTTGAACCCTGACTGGGAAGATCAGGACCCGGACATTGGCAAACCGTCGGCGGATGATCTGGAGGACGTCCCGGATTGCCGCGCCACTCGGCGATGTGACGAGGCCGATTGTCTTGGGGAGGAGTGGGATGGGCCGTTTCCGCCCGGGGTCAAAGAGTCCTTCGGCCTCGAGGCGGGTCTTGAGCTGCTCAAACGCAAGCTGCAGCGCCCCGAGCCCCTTGGGCTCCATGTGCTCCACGTAGATCTGGTACTCGCCCCGGGGCTCGTAGATGGTTACATTGCCAAAGACGATGACCGCCAGCCCATCCTCAGGTCGAAACTGGAGCCCTCGGTTGCTCCCCCGGAACATGACCGCCCGGAGCTGTCCCCGATCGTCCTTCAGGGTAAAGTACATATGGCCCGAAGTGTGGTGCTTGAAGTTGGAGATCTCCCCCTCGACCCAGATCCCGGTGAAGCTGTCCTCGAGGAGGATCTTGAGCTCGGCGGTCAGCTCACTGACGCTGTAGATGCGCGGCGTTCGTAACTCCACAGCTTCCTCTTAACATAGCGCCTCCCCCTTGTCAAACCTCCCGCCCGCCGGCAAAGTTCGATTCAATCCCCCGCCCAGACGCCCAATTCTTCCCGATATGTCCTAGGCGTCACCGCGCCATCCCGCAATGCAAAGGTGACTGCTCCGTCCCGCTCGGTCCGAAAGACCTGAATTCCCTGGGCCGCGTACCGAGCGAGGGTCTCGTAATGCGGATGCCCAAAGGGATTCCGGTCCCCTGCCTGAATGACCGCCCACCGGGGTCGCACCTTGCTGAGAAACGAGGCGGAACTCGACCCGCGGCTTCCATGATGAGGCACCTTGAGCAGATCGGCCTCGACCGTGAGGGCAGCATCAAGGACGGAGGCCTCCCCCTCCTCCTCGATGTCCCCGGTGAGGAGCAGGCGAAGCTCTGGGTGATCGATGCGGAGGACAAGGGAGTTGTTGTTGCTCAGCGTGGTGGGGCGCCTCTTCCTGGGGATGAAGAAGGGCCGGGGCGGATGAAGCGCCGTCACCACGACGCCGGGTCCAAGGGCAATGCGGTCCCCTCGGGTGATCCGCCGCAGACGGATCTGCCTTTCGCGCACAAAGTCCTGAAGCCACAGGTACGTCGGATCGTAAGAGGGATAGCCGCTTTCCCACACCTCCCCCACCGCGAAGTTTTCCAGGACCGCCCTGAGGCCTGCCATATGGTCAAATTGAGGATGGGTCAGCACCACCACATCGATCCGGCGGATCCAGCGATACCAGAGGTAGGGCGCAACGACCTGCTCGCCAATATCGAAACGGTCATCAAAGGTCCCGCCCCCGTCCACCAAGATCGATTTCCCATCGGCAAGTTCCAAGAAGATCGCATCCCCCTGGCCCACATCGAGGAAGGTCACCTGAAACTCCCCTCCGCGGTTCAGTAACTTCCACCCGATCTGTCCGAGGAGGAACGGGAAGCAGAGGGCTATGGCAAGGCCCCTTCGCCGGAAGGGCCGGACGAGCAACAGGCCCACAAGGGCGGCGTAAGTGACCACCATGAGGGGGGTCGGGGTATACAGTCTGACAGAGGCGAGTGGGAGGGCGGCAAAGGCCTGCGCCGCCTGGATTGCTGCCCGGGTCAGCGCCAGCACGAGGTTTTGGACCGGGGGAAATCCCTCTCGGACGAACAAGAGGAGCAGACCATAGCCCATGCCTAGCGCGGTCACGACCCCGCCAAGGGGCACGATGACCAAATTCGCCAAGATGCCGGTCACGGAGGCCCGATTGAAATGGAGGGCAAGGATGGGGAGCACCCCCAGAGATGCCGCGGCCGAGGCGATGAGCGAGGCAAGGAGCCAGCGCCACGGCCGCGCGATTTTGGTGAGATCCCAGCGCTGGACCGCAACCAGGATGGCCCCGGTGGCTGCAAAGGTCAGCTGGAAGCCCGCGTCGAAGAGGGAAAGAGGATTCCAGAGGAGAAGGATGAACGCGGCCAACGCGAGCGTGTTATAGAGATCTCGCCCGCGGCCAGCGATGACCGCCAGGAGGTACAGACCAGTCATGAGGGCTGCCCGAACGACCGGTGGGCTTCCCCCCGCCACGAGGGTATAGAGGACGACTCCAAGGACCGTGAGCAGGCTCCCCGCCACTGGTGGAAGCCTCAGCAGTCGGGCCAAGAAGAAGAGGACCCCGGCGAAGAACCCGACTTGAAACCCGGAGATCACCAGGATGTGGTAGGTTCCCGAGAGGAGAAAGACCTTGCGGATTTTCTCCGAAAGTCCGGACTGGTCCCCGAGGACCATCGCCTTGACGACTCCTCCCTCCTCGGGCGGGAGGTCGGCTCCGATTTTCGTGAGCATCGTCTCGCGGAGATCCGCAACGGCGCGGAGAAGTGTATTTCCTCCATCGCGGCCCAGGAGACGGATCTCTGCTCCTTCTCGTCCCCACCCCTCGAGCTGAAATCCCCTGGCCTGAGCATGGCGCCGATAGTTAAACGCCCCGGGGTTCCAGTATCCTCTCGGACGGCGCAGCCGAAAATTCCCCCGGATCCGATCCCCGTAGCGGTACTCCTGAACCGGATCAAGGATGCTCATACGAGCACCTCCGCTGACCTGGTATGGATGCTCACCAACGGTCATCTCTTCCACTCGGACCAGGAAGCGGATCCGCCTTTCCCGCCGCCACCCCCCTCCAGGCGGAATAACCTCCGGCGGAGAAATGATCACGCCCTCAAGCCCCACCCTCCCCGTGAGCATTGCATTGGGGACCTTCGAGAGGTGAAAGCGTTCCTGGGG
>JAKEGQ010000196.1 GCA_022615475.1 Candidatus Methylomirabilota bacterium
ACTTCTACGCCTTTTCGGGGCACAAGGTGTTCGGCCCGACGGGTATCGGTGTCCTCTACGGCAAAGCTCGGCTGCTCGAGGCGATGCCGCCGTACCAGGGCGGGGGTGACATGATCAAATCGGTCACCTTCGCGAAGACGGTGTACAACGACCTCCCATACAAGTTCGAGGCCGGCACGCCCCACATCGGCGGCGTCATCGGCCTGGGGGCAGCCCTGGACTATCTGGATGGCGTCGGTCTGGACCGCGTTGCCGCATACGAGCACGAGTTGCTGGTGTATGTGACGGCGGCGCTCTCGGCGATCCCGGGCGTCCGCATCATCGGGACAGCCAAGGAGAAGGCGAGCGTTGTGTCGTTTGTGGTGGACGGGGTGCATGCCCACGACATCGGCACGGTCCTCGATCACGAGGGCATCGCGATCCGCGCCGGCCACCATTGTGCCATGCCGGTGATGCAGCGCTTTGGAGTGCCAGCCACCGCCCGGGCGTCGCTGGCCTTCTATAACACCAGGGCAGAGGTCGACGCTCTCGTCCGGGGAATCCACAAGGTCATCGAGATGTTCGTCTGATGTCTGACCTTCGCGAACTGTACCAGCAGGTCATCCTCGACCACAGCAAGAAGCCACGCAACTTTCGCACACTGGAGGGTGCCAACCGGACGGCGGAGGGGCATAACCCTTTGTGCGGCGACGAGATCACGCTCTACCTCCAGGTGGAGGATGACGTGATTCGCGCTGTCGGTTTTCAAGGGTCGGGCTGCGCGATCTCCAGGGCCTCCGCGTCGATGATGACGGACAGCGTGAAGGGAAAGACCCGGGCCGAAGCAGAGCGACTTTTTGAGCGATTTCACGATCTCGTCACCGGGGAGACCGACGAGGGGCGGGACCCCGCTGATCTCGGCAAGCTTGCCGTATTTTCCGGGGTAAAGGAGTTCCCCGTTCGGGTCAAGTGTGCCACCCTGTCCTGGCACACGTTGCGCGCTGCCCTCGAGGGGAAGGGGGAGACCGTTTCAACGGAGTAGGCCCTTGCGCTCGGGGGGGCATAACGAGGAGATCCGATGGACCTCACCTCCGCCAATACATTAGTGATCGAGGCCCAGGTCATCGAGGCCTTGCGCACCTGCTATGATCCGGAGATCCCGGTGAACATCTACGAGCTGGGCCTGATCTACGGAATCGAGGTGGACCCCTCGGGTGCCGTCGCAGTCCGGATGACGCTTACCTCCCCCAACTGTCCAGCCGCAGGGACGCTGCCGGGGGAGGTTCAGGAAAAGGTAAAGGGCGTTCCCGGCGTGACGGACGCGAGGGTCGAGGTGGTCTTCGATCCTCCCTGGGACCCATCGAGGATGTCTGAAGCGGCGAAACTCGAATTGGGCCTCTGGTGATCAACGCCGCCGGCGAGGAGGTACGGTCATCGGAGATTTCGTCGAACGGAAAATCAGCGGCCTGACGGTCCGCATCGACCGCACGCTCTGTATCGCCACCTCGAACTGCATGAAGGTTGCCCCGGAGATCTTCGAATTCGACACCGAGAACATCTGCGCCTTCAAGGCGGCGCCTCCGGACATCGAGCGAGAACGGCTGATCGATGCGTGCGATGTCTGTCCGGTAGACGCCTTGATCGTCATTGACGAAGGCGGAAAGCAGCTCGTTCCCTGAGGCGGATGGCCCCCGGCGCCGTGCCGCCTTCTCACCCTTCACGCCTCACCCCTCACCTTTCACCTCTCACCCCTCACCTTTCACCCCTCACCCCTCACCCCTCACGCTCCAGGAGATCATTGACACCAAGGCCAAGGCACGCTAACTTATTGCCCACATTGATCTGGGGCCATAATAGCACCTGGGGCACCTAACAGCAGGACTCCCAAAAGTTATGGTTCACCTTGTTGAAGAAAAACGTGATGACGTAGCCCGTCTGTGCCGGCGGTTCGCCGTTCGGCGTCTCGAGCTCTTCGGATCGGCAACCGGCGAGGGCTTCGACTCGGAGACTAGCGACCTCGATTTCCTGGTGGAATTCCAGCCGCTGAAACCCGGCGAGTACGCCGACGCCTATTTCGGCCTCCTCGAAGGCTTGCAGCAACTTTTTGGTCGCCCCGTGGATCTGGTCATGCCTCGGGCCGTGAAAAACCCTTACTTCCTGGAGGCCATGAACCAGAGCCGAACGCTGCTCTACGGAAGAGAAGGAATAGAGGTGCCGGACCTGGTCGGATGGCCAAGACCGACCTCTCGGAGGAGAGACCGGTGAAGCGGACATTCACGGCAAGTGTATCGCGAGAAGGAGACTGGTTTGTCGCCCAATGCCTCGAGGTGGACGTTGCGAGCCAAGGGGAGTCCGAGGTGGAGGCCCTGGCCAATCTCCGTGAGGCATTGGAACTGTTCTTTGAAGAGCCTCAGGCGACCGCCATTCCCCAGGTCCGTCACATAGAGGTTGAGGTTAGTGCCGCTTAGCTGATCATTTGGACCTGGAGAGCGAGTGGATTACGAAGAGGTCCGCCGCTGCCTGGATGATTGCCGCTTCACCGATCACGCCAGGCGAGAGATGGAGGCGGAACCCTTCGGGGTCATCAGGGTAGATGAAGTCCTGGAGGTTTTGGAGAGGGGAGAGATCATTGAGGAGTACCCAGAGGATCAGCCTTACGCAAGCTGTTTGGTCTTGGGACGGACGGCTCTTGGGAGGCCGCTTCATATCGTTTGCGCTCCAGTACCGGACGAGCGTCGCCTGATCATCATTACAACGTACCACCCGGATCCCAGAAGTTGGGATCAGGAGTTTAGACAGCGGAGACAAATATGAAATGTGTGATCTGCAAAACTGGTGAGGTCAAGCCTTCATCGGTTGAGGCCGAGATCAAGGTCGGTTGCGATCGCCTCGTCGTACCGGTCGAAGCGGAGGTGTGCCAGCAGTGTGGTGAGGCCTATTACTCCGCCGAGGTACTCCGGCGCTTGGAGTGGGTGCGAGAAGAGTTCGCCCGGAAAGCGATCGTGCCTCCTGCAGTCGGCAAGGTCTACCAGGTCCCGTAGGCAGGCTGCCTCAAGTGCCCTCCTGAATGACGCCCTTCACGTAGCTTGCGCCGTGGTGAGCCGGCAAGACTTGCTGGTCAGTTGGAATTTTCGGCACTTGGTGAACTATAGGCGTCGCGCTAACGCCCCCACCTCCTTACGCCATCGGTCATCGGTCGAGGAATCGGACGAGCTTGTGGTCGTGACCGTGTACACATATTATTTCTGAAGGATTCGAAGGAAGGAGATCGTCGTGAAGATCACCTACGATGCCGAGGTCGATGCGCTGAGCATCGTTTTTCGCGAAACCACCGTCACCACGAAACACCTGGCGGAAGGGATCGCCGCCGATTACGATACCCAGGGGCGACTTGCGGGCATCGAGATCCTGGACGCCGTCAAACGTTTCGGGGACGCCGAGACGCTCCGCCAGGTTGTGCTCGAGGGGATCGGCCCGGCAACTCGGCCGAAAAACTAAGCCGGATGTCCCTGAAACTTGAACCCTCGCCCCCCCGCCTCACGCCCAGCACCCCCTCACCTCTCACGTTGTCAGAGCCCCCTTAGGTACTGGACGAACGCGGAGGGGCGGGAAAATGCTAATGTGTCGGCGCGCGCCCTCGACTCACACGAGTGTCCGGGCCGCAGGGGGGAATGTCAACATTCAAGACCTGACCCCCAATCGTGACCCTCAATCGTGATGACCCCCAATCCAGGCGAGTAGATGGCCGGTAAGCAATCCCTTGTCCCCGCAGAGCGAATCGAACGCGCGATTCTCCTCATCCGGGGCCAGAAGGTGATGCTGGACGCTGACCTGGCGGGGCTGTACGGCGTCAGCGTGGGAAGACTGAACGAGGCGGTGAAACGTAACCGGGGCCGTTTTCCGGATGATTTCATGTTCCAATTGACGAAGGAAGACTTCCTAAACTTGAAATCGCAATTTGCGATATCAAGTTCTCGTTGGGGAGGGCGGCGACATCCGCCGTATGCCTTTAGCGAGCAGGGCGTAGCGATGCTCTCCAGCGTCCTCCGAAGCCAGCGCGCCATCCACGTCAACATCGAGATCATGCGCGCCTTCGTCCGGCTCCGCCGGATCCTTGTCTCGCACAAGGAGCTGGCTCGCAAACTCGAGGAGCTGGAAAAGAAGTACGACGCCCAGTTCAAGGTCGTCTTCGATGCCATCCGAGAGCTGATGGCGCCCGGGGAACCGTCGCCACGGCGGCGGATCGGCTTTAGCCCGAGGGGCAAGGGGTGAGCCGGCCCATGTCAGAAATCATTGACGGGAGGGGCCGGGGAGGCTAAAGTAGGGGCACTTTTGGGCCTGTAGGCGAGGGTGATTTCGCAAAGTGGAAATGCGGGGAGGACGACCCCGGCAGGATTGG